>NZ_JBFBGN010000015.1:0-85305 GCF_040684675.1 Streptomyces sp. NPDC089915
CCAGCCGCTGCTCGCCGGCCTCGTCACGCGAGTCGAAGATGAAGCGGTGGGCGTTGACGATCGCCGCCGGGCCTAAGTACTGGCCGTCGTTCCAGGGCGAAGGCCAAGGGGTCGGGGGGCTTCCTCATGGTCTCCGGGACCGGGGCCGAGGTCCCGGAGGGGTCCTCGCTGCGGCACGCCGCGTGGATCGCCGTCGCCGTCGCCGACCGGGCCCCGCACTCCGCGTCCGCCCGCGTACGGCTGGCCGCCGTCATCGACGGGGACACCGCCCGGGCGGCCGCCGCGCACCTGCTGGTCTCCGGCGAGGAGGTGCGCTGGGAGGGCGGGGACGTGGTGGCCCGGGCCGTCGAGCGGCTCGGGGCGGTCGCTCTGGTGGAGCGCCCGCTGCGGGACCCGGACGCGGCGCTGGTGCGGGATGCCCTGCTGGACGGGCTGCGCACCGAGGGCCTCGGCCTGCTGCGCTGGTCCCCCGACGCGGTGGCGCTCCGCGCCCGCCTCGGGTTCCTGCACCGTACGCTCGGCGGCGCCTGGCCCGACGTGGCGCGGGACGCGGCGCTGCTGGAGCGGGCCGGGGAGTGGCTGGAGCCCGAGCTGTCGCGGGCCCGCCGCCGCGCGGACCTGGGCCGGATCGACGCCGGCCAGGCCCTGAACCGGCTGCTGCCCTGGGCGACCGGTGAGGCGGTCCGGCTGGACGAGCTGGCGCCCGAGCGGATCGAGGTGCCCAGCGGCTCCCGGATCCGGGTGGACTACTCCGCCGAGCAGCCGGTGCTGGCGGTGAAGCTCCAGGAGCTGTTCGGGCTGGCCGAGACCCCGAGGGTGGCGGGGGTTCCCGTCCTCGTGCACCTGCTGTCGCCGGCCGGGCGGCCCGCCGCCGTCACGGCGGACCTGGCGTCCTTCTGGCAGGGCGGCTACCGGGCCGTGCGGGCCGAGCTGCGCGGGCGGTACCCGAAGCACCCGTGGCCGGAGGACCCGGCGACCGCCGAGCCCACCCGGCACACGAACGCCCGGCTCAGGGGCCGCTGACCGGGGCGCCCGGGGCCCGGCGGCCCCGGGCCTCCAGCCAGAGGGCGGCCGCGAGGAGGGCGAGGCCGGCGAGGGCGAGGCCGGCCGGGGCGTAGGTGTGCAGGGCGAGGACCTTCGTACGGTTGGCGGCGACGAGGTCGCGGGTGTACTTCGCGTAGTCCTCGCGCATCGTGACGTGCCCGGCGAAGGCGGTGAGCCGGCCGTCGGGGGCGCTCGCCGCGATGCCGCCGCGCATCTCCTGCTGGATGTCCTGCTCGGCGTTGACGGGGGCGCCGGTCACCGGGTCGACCCAGAAGCGGGCCTTGACGGTGTACCAGAGGGTGGTTCCGGTGGTCTGCTCGATGGTCGCCGGGTCGATGCCCTCGATCGGCATCTTCTTCGGCATGGGGACCTTGGTCCAGGGGACGGTCTGCTCGAAGTAGTAGACGTCCATGCCCCGGTATGTGCGGGGGCCGACGTAGTGGATCGGCGAGGAGGTGCGGGTCTGGGCGTCGAAGTAGAGGTAGTCGCGCGGCTCGGTGAAGAAGGGCCACTTGAACTCGATGCCCTCGCGCTTCACGGGGTCGCCGTCGACCATCTCGCCGGTGGCGTGCACCGGGTCCTGGGTGTGGGCGTCGAAGACGTAGCGCTCGGGGATCCGGGAGACCATCTTGCCGTCCGGTCCCATGATGTAGGTGAGGGTGTCCCAGACGACGACGTCCTTGCCCGCGTCGGCCTCGATCTGCCGGGACGCCTCGACGTTGCCCTTGAGGGTCTGGACGATGGTGACCTTGTCGACCTTCTTGGGCTGCATCCCGCCGGTGTAGTCGAGGAGGGTGGCGTCCTTGGCCTCCAGGACCACGGCCTGGTACTGGTTCGCCGGGATCTTGGCCAGGCGGGGGTACGCGTACCAGCGCAGCAGCGGTGCGAGGGCTGCGCAGAACACGGCGAAGGCAAGCAGGACGAGGCTCGCTCTGCGTCGCACGGCCGGACCTCCTTACTCCTGTCCGGGCGCGGGGGGCGCGGTGGTGAGCAGGGGCTTGGGCGAGGTCCGGCCCTCGGGCGCCCCGAACGCCGTGACGGCGAGGACGAGGGCCAGCGCGGCGGCCAGCCCGACGGCGGCGGCGACGAGTGCGCGCACGGCGGGACCTCCCTGGATCTGATGGGTCGTCAGGGAGGCGTACCGTAGCAACGCGGGGGTCAGATGAGAACCGTCGGGCGGCCCCGCTCGCTAAGGAGCGGCGGGGGTGGGCTTCGGGGAGACGGACGGCGAGGGCGCGGCCGTGGGGGTGGCCGTGGGCGTGGCGGCTCCCGTCGGCTTCGGGGAGGCCGAGGGGCTCGGGGTCGCGCTCGGCTTCGGGGTGGGGGTGGGGCTCGGCTTCGGGGTCGGCGTGGGCGTGGGCTTGGGGGGCTGCGTGGGGGTGGGCGTCGGCGTGGGCGTCGGCGTCGGCGTCGGCGTCGGCGTCGGGGTCGGCGTCGGCGTGGGGGTCGGCGTCGGGCTCGGCTTCGGGGTGGGCGTGGGCGTCGGGCTCGGCTTCGGGGACGGGGTGCCCGGCGCGGGGAGCGGGCCCGGGCCGGTGCCGTCCGGGATCTCGTGCGCGCCCTGGAGGTAGTACGCGTACCAGGTGCGCACCGTCCGCAGGTACTCCGCCGACTGGTTGTACGAGAGCACCGCCCGGTCCAGGCCCGCGCCCGTCCTCAGGTCGCGGTTCCCCGCGCACAGGTAGCGTCCGGCCGCCAGGGCCGCGTCGTGGACGTTGTTGGGGTCGCGCCGGCCGTCGCCGTTGCCGTCCTGCCCCCAGGCGGCCCAGGTGGACGGGATGAACTGCATCGGGCCGACGGCCCGGTCGTAGCGGGCGTCGCCGTCGTAGGCCCCGCGGTCGGTGTCGGAGATGTTCGCGAAGCCGTTGCCGTCGAGGACGGGCCCCAGGATCGGCCGCAGGGTGGTCCCGTTCGCGTCGACCCGGCCGCCGGCGGCCTGCCCGGACTCGACCTTGCCGATCGCCGCGAGCAGCTGCCAGCGCAGCCCGCACCCGGGGTCGTCCGCCCCCACCCGCTGCTCGGCCCCCCGGTACGCGGCGAGCACGCTCGCCGGAATGCCCTGCGCGCCCTCGCCCGCCGGGCGGAGCACCGCCTCGGCGACGGAAGGCGCCGGAGCGGGCTGCCCGCCGGGGGCCGCCTCCCCGTCCGGCAGGAGGGCGGACGGCGGCTCGGGGCTGGCCAGCGGCGGCAGTTCGGTCAGGTAGGACGAGTCCCCGCCGGAGCCCGGCGCGGCGGCGGGCGGCCCCGCGGCCTCCTCCCCGGCCGCCGCGATCCGCTCCGGGCCCGCGAGCGCGGGGCCCTGGGAGGCCGTCATCGCGGCGGCCACCAGTGCCGATACCAGTGCCGCGGCCGCGCCACGGCGCAGACCGCGGCCGAATATTCGTGCCGACATGAACGGGTCCCCTCCACTGGACGTCCGAACGTCCGCGTGACCCTACGTCAACTCCCTGCACACGGCACGCACTACGGGCCTGACATTCACCACATCCCCACGTGCCTGTGCGGGTCACGCATAATGTCCCGACATCGGCTACCCCCGGGAGGCTCCGTGCCGTTCACTCTCAGCCACGCGGCCGCCGTGCTTCCGGCCATCCGCCGCACGGGCCGGGCGCGGGGGCCGCTGATCGCCTCGGCCCTGGTGCTGGGGTCGTTCGCGCCGGACTCCTTCTTCTTCGCGGACGCGGTCGTCGGCGGCCTGATGGGCTACGGGGACTTCGCGCACTCGCTGCTGGGCGTGGCCACCGTCGACGCCCTGCTGACGGCCGTCCTCGCCGCCTGCTGGATCCTGCTGCGCGAGCCGCTGGTCGCGCTGCTGCCGGCCGCCGCGCGGGGCCGCGTCCACGCGCTGGTGCGCGGGGAGCGCTGGAGGGGGCTCCGGCCGCCCGCGCTCGCGCTGCGGTTCTACCTCTCGGCGGTCGCCGGCTCGCTCACCCACGTGGTGTGGGACGCCTTCACGCACGGGGGCCGCTGGGGGACGGAGGCGCTGCCGTGGCTGAACCGGCCCCTCGCCCTCGGCCTGCCGGCGTACACCTTCCTCCAGTACGGCACCTCCGCGATCGCCGCCTGCGCCCTGCTCTGGTTCACCGCGAGCGCCCTGCGCCGGCTGCCGAAGCGGCCCGTGCCGCCCGCGGTGCCGGTGCTCGGCCGCGGGGAGCGGTGGGGCGCCCTGCTCCTGATCGGCGCCTGCGCGGCGGCCGGGATCACCCTGCGGGTGATGCGCTTCCTCACCTTCCACGACCGGATCCACAGCCCGCTCGACATCATCCCCACCGTCTGCTTCGGAGCCGGCGGCGGCCTCACGGTGGGCCTGCTGCTGTACGGGGCCCTGGTGCGGCTGCGCCACCGCCGCGACCGCGACCGGCCCCGCCCGGACCGGGAAGCGCGGACGCCCGTCCCCACCGCGTAGGCGGGGACGGGCGTCCGGGCGGACCTCCGGGGTCAGTGCGCGGCGGACTCCCAGTCGCCGCCGACGCCCACGGACACGTCCAGCGGGGCCCGCAGCTCGACGGCCGCGCCCATCTCGCGGCGCACCAGCTCCTCGACCCGCTCCCGCTCGCCGGGGGCGATCTCCAGGACGATTTCGTCATGGACCTGGAGCAGCATCCGCGAGGTCAGCCCGGCCGCGGCCAGGGCCTGGTCCACGCGGAGCATCGCGACCTTGACGATGTCGGCGGCGGTGCCCTGGATCGGGGCGTTCAGCGCCATCCGCTCGGCGGCCTCGCGGCGCTGGCGGTTGTCGCTGTTGAGGTCGGGCAGGTAGCGGCGGCGCCCGAAGACCGTCGCCGTGTAGCCGGTGGCCCGGGCCTCGTCGACCACGCGCTGGAGGTAGTCGCGGACCCCGCCGAACCGCTCGAAGAAGGTCTCCATCAGGCCCCGCGCCTCGGCGGGCTCGATGTTCAGCTGCTGGGCGAGACCGAAGGCGGAGAGCCCGTACGCCAGGCCGTAGGACATGGCCTTGATCTTGCGGCGCATCTCGGCGTCGACCTGGGAGCGCTCCACCCCGAACACCTGGGAGGCGACCGTGGTGTGCAGGTCCTCGCCGGAGTTGAAGGCCTCGATCAGGCCCTCGTCCTCGGAGAGGTGGGCCATGACGCGCAGTTCGATCTGGCTGTAGTCGGCCGTCATCAGCGACTCGTAGCCCTCGCCGACGACGAAGCCGCGGCGGATGGCCCGGCCCTCGTCCGTCCGCACCGGGACGTTCTGCAGGTTGGGGTCCGTGGAGGACAGCCGGCCCGTGGCGGCGGTGGTCTGGCTGAAGCTGGTGTGCACCCGGCCGTCGGCGGCGATCGACTTGACCAGGCCCTCGACGGTCACGCGGAGCTTGGCCTGCTCCCGGTGGCGCAGCATGATCACCGGCAGTTCGTGGTCGGTCTGCGTGGCCAGCCAGGCCAGCGCGTCCGCGTCCGTCGTGTAGCCGGTCTTTGTCTTCTTCGTCTTCGGCAGGTCCAGCTCGCCGAAGAACACCTCCTGGAGCTGCTTGGGCGAGCCGAGGTTGAACTCGTGCCCGACGGCGGCGTGCGCCTCCTTGACCGCCTGCTGCACGGCGCCCGCGAACTGCTGCTCCATGCCCTCCAGGTGGTCGCGGTCGGCGGCGATGCCGGCCCGCTCCAGTCGCGCCAGCAGCTCGGAGGTGGGCAGCTCCATCTCGTGCAGCAGCTCGACGGCGCCGACCTCGGGGAGCTTCGCGGTGAAGGCCCCGCCCAGGTCGAGGACCGCGCGGGCCTGCGCCATCAGGGCGTCCGCCTCGGCGGTGTCGTCGGCGCCGAAGGCCAGCTGCCCGTCGGCGGCCGGCGGCTGGAGCTCGCGGCCCAGGTACTCCACCGACAGCACGTCCAGGGCGAAGGAGCGCCGGCCCGGCTTGACCAGGTAGGCGGCCAGCGCGGTGTCCATGACGACGCCCGCCAGGGTCCAGCCGTGCTCCGGGAAGACCCGCATCAGGCCCTTGGCGTTGTGCACCGTCTTCGGCGCGGAGGCGTCGGCCGCCCAGGCGGCGAAGGCCTTGTCGTCCGCCTCGTCCAGGGCGGACGGGTCGAACCAGGCGGCCGCTCCGCCGGCGGCGGCCAGCGCCACCTCGGAGACGTTGCCCTGGCCCAGCACCCAGCTGTCCACGGTCGAGACGCCGAGCGGTCCGCCCGCGTGCGCCGCGAGCCAGGGGGCCAGCTCGCCCGCGCCCAGCACCGTCCCGTCCAGCTCGACGCCGGCCGCCGGGGCCGGGGCCTCCTCCTGGTCCGCGCCCGGGTCCACGGCCAGCAGCCGCTCGCGCAGCGAGGCGTTGCGGATCTCCAGCACGTCCAGCACGCCCGTGAGCGCGCCGCGGTCGTAGGGGGCGCGGGCCAGGTCGGCGGGGGTCTTCGGCAGCTCCACGTCCTTGACCATCTCGGTCAGGACCCGGTTGAGCTTCACGGCCTCCAGGTGGTCGCGGAAGTTCTGCCCGGCCTTGCCCTTGACCTCCTCGGCCCGCTCGACCAGCTCCGCGAACGAACCGAACTGGTTGATCCACTTCGCCGCGGTCTTCTCGCCGACGCCCGGGATGCCCGGCAGGTTGTCGGACGGGTCGCCGCGCAGGGCCGCGAAGTCCGGGTACTGGCGGGGGGTGAGCCCGTACTTCTCGACGACCTTCTCCGGCGTGAACCGGGTGAGCTCGGAGACGCCCTTGGTCGGGTAGAGCACGGTGGTGTGCTCGGAGACCAGCTGGAAGGAGTCCCGGTCGCCGGTGACGATCAGGACGTCGAACCCGAGGGCCTCGGCCTGCGTCGCCAGCGTCGCGATCACGTCGTCGGCCTCGAAGCCGTCGACCGCGAACCGCGGCACCTTCATCGCGTCCAGGAGCTCGCCGATCAGCTCGACCTGCCCCTTGAACTCGTCGGGGGTCTTGGAGCGGTTCGCCTTGTACTCGGGGAACTCCGTCGAGCGCCAGGTCTTGCGGGACACGTCGAACGCCACCGCGAAGTGCGTGGGCGCCTCGTCACGCAGGGTGTTCGCCAGCATCGACGCGAAGCCGTAGATGGCATTGGTCGGCTGGCCCGTCGCCGTCGTGAAGTTCTCCGCGGGCAGCGCGAAGAACGCCCGGTACGCCAGGGAGTGCCCGTCCATGAGCATCAGGCGGGGGCGGTCCGCTGCGGTCGTCTGCTCGGTCTTCTTCGATGCTGTCTCTGCCACGCCCCCGATCCTAGGGCTCCCCACCGACAATTCCGGCGACGGCCGCCCGTCCGCCCCCGCCGCCCCGCCCTCGGGCCCGCCCCGGGCGCACCCGCGCCCCGCCCGGCGCGCCCGCCCCACCGGACGCCCCCGGCGCACCCGTCGCCGGGCCCCGCAGCACCGGACCGCCCTCCCCCGTTTCCGGAGACCGTGCAAGGATCGAAGGATGCGGCATCACGTGCTGCACCCGTACGTACGCTCGAAGGGGAGCGCGATGGCGACCAAGCCGCCCATAGGTGACCCGGTGCAGGACGCACCGCAGGTCACGCCGCCCAAGCACGCGGCAGCCGGCCTCCCGGCGATCGGCCACACCCTGAAGATCGCGCAGGAGCAGATGGGCCTGGTCCGCACCGCACGGACCCTCCTCAAGGTCAACCAGAAGGACGGCTTCGACTGCCCCGGCTGCGCCTGGCCCGAAGGCGACAAGCGGCACGCGGCCGAGTTCTGCGAGAACGGCGCAAAGGCCGTCGCCGAAGAGGCCACCCTGCGCCGCGTGACCCCCGCCTTCTTCGCCGAGCACCCCCTCTCCGACCTCGCCGGCCGCTCCGGCTACTGGCTCGGCCAGCAGGGCCGCATCACCCGGCCGGTGTACCTGCCCGAGGGCGGCGACCGCTACGAGGCCGTCAGCTGGCAGCGCGCCTTCGAGATCATCGCCGAGGAGCTGAAGGCCCTCGCCTCCCCCGACGAGGCCGTCTTCTACACCTCCGGGCGCACGAGCAACGAGGCCGCGTTCCTCTTCCAGCTCTTCGCCCGCGAGTTCGGCACCAACAACCTCCCCGACTGCTCCAACATGTGCCACGAGTCCTCCGGCTCGGCGCTCAGCGAGACCATCGGCATCGGCAAGGGCAGCGTCTCCCTGGAGGACCTCCACCAGGCCGAACTGATCATCGTGGCCGGGCAGAACCCGGGCACCAACCACCCCCGCATGCTCTCCGCCCTGGAGCAGGCCAAGAAGGCCGGCGCGAAGATCATCTCGGTGAACCCGCTGCCCGAGGCCGGCACGGAGCGGTTCAAGAACCCCCAGACCCCCCTCGGCATGGTCAAGGGCACCGCCCTCACCGACCTGTTCCTCCAGATCCGCATCGGCGGCGACCAGGCCCTCTTCCGCCTCCTCAACAAGCTGGTCATCGAGACGGACGGCGCCCTCGACGAGACCTTCATCCGGGAGCACACCCACGGCTACGAGGAGCTCGCCGCGGCCGCGAAGGAGGCCGACTGGGACGAGACCCTCAAGGCCACCGGGCTCAACCGCCCCGAGATCGAACGCGCCCTCGCGATGATCCTCGCCTCGAAGCGCACCATCGTCTGCTGGGCCATGGGCCTGACCCAGCACAAGCACGCCGTCGCCACCATCCGCGAGGTCGTCAACCTCCTCCTGCTGCGCGGCGACATCGGCCGCCCCGGCGCCGGCGTCTGCCCCGTCCGCGGCCACTCCAACGTCCAGGGCGACCGCACGATGGGCATCTTCGAACGCCCCGCGCCCGCCTTCCTCGACGCCCTCGACCGCGAGTTCTCCATCACCTCGCCCCGCGCCCACGGCTTCGACGTGGTCCGCGCCATCGAGGCGCTGCGCGACGGCAGGGCCAAGGTGTTCTTCGCCATGGGCGGCAACTTCGTCGGCGCCACCCCCGACACCGACGTCACCGAGGCCGCCATGCGCAACGCCTCCCTGACCGTCCACGTCTCCACCAAGCTCAACCGCTCCCACGCGGTGACCGGCCGGCGCGCCCTGATCCTGCCCACCCTCGGCCGCACCGACAAGGACGTCCAGGCGGGCGGCAGGCAGTTCGTCACCGTCGAGGACTCCATGGGCATGGTCCACGCCTCCCGCGGCAACCTCGCCCCCGCCTCCCCCCACCTGCTCTCCGAGCCCGCCATCGTCGCCCGCATGGCCCGCGCCGTCCTCGGCACCGCCTCGAAGACCCCCTGGGAGGACTTCGAGGCCGACTACGCCGCCGTCCGCGACCGCATCGCCCGCGTCGTCCCCGGCTTCGAGGACTTCAACGCCCGCGTCGCCCGCCCCGGCGGCTTCCAGCTCCCCCACGGCCCCCGCGACGAGCGCCGCTTCCCCACGAAGAACGGCAAGGCCAACTTCACCGCCGCCCCCGTCGAGTACCCCGAGGTCCCGGCCGGCCGGCTGCTCCTGCAGACCCTGCGCAGCCACGACCAGTACAACACCACCATCTACGGCCTCGACGACCGCTACCGCGGCATCACCGGCGGACGCCGCGTCGTGATGGTCCACCCCGACGACGCCGCCGAGCTCGGCCTCGCCGACGGCTCCTACACCGACCTGGTCAGCGAGTGGAAGGACGGCGTCGAGCGCCGCGCCCCCGGCTTCCGCGTGGTCCACTACCCCACCGCGCGCGGCTGCGCCGCCGCCTACTACCCCGAGACCAACGTCCTGGTCCCCCTGGACTCCACCGCCGACACCAGCAACACCCCCGCCAGCAAGTCCGTCGTCGTGCGCTTCGAACCGGCCTGATAGAACGGGCCCAGATGGTTAACGATCGTTGACGAACGGAGCAGGCCCATGGCCGACGAGCAGCAGCACGCCGTGAAGTTCCCCCAGGAGGTCCTGGACGAGTACGCGGCCCTGGGCATAGACCTGCCCGCCCTGTTCTCCGCGGGCGCCCTCGGCGAGCGCATGGAGATCAGGATCCTGGAGGCTTCCGCCGACCGGGTCGTCGCCACGATGCCCGTCAAGGGCAACACCCAGCCCTACGGGCTGCTGCACGGCGGCGCCTCGGCCGTCCTCGCCGAGACCCTGGGCTCGGTCGGCGCCATGCTGCACGGCGGCAGCGGGAAGATCGCCGTCGGCGTCGACCTGAACTGCACCCACCACCGGGGCGCGCGCGACGGCATCGTCACCGGCACCGCCACCCCCGTCCACCGCGGCCGCTCCACGGCCACCTACGAGATCGTCATCACCGACGACCAGGACCGGCGCGTCTGCACCGCCCGCCTCACCTGCCTCCTGCGCGACACGGAGTCCTGACCTCCGCATCCGAAGCGACACGCAGCCTTAACAACCGGGCCGAGACGGCCCGTTGTGCAGCCCACGGCGCCGGTCTAGCGTTCCCGCATGGGAACCGGACCGGCGCCGCGGCACATCACCGCCGCCGCCCCCACGCCAGCGGCAACGGCACCGCACACCGCCCCGCAGGCCCCGCCCCGCCCCGGCGGCGCCTCGTGACCGGCGGCGGGATAGGCCCCCTGGAGCCCGGCGAGGGCACCTGGGACCGGGAGGAGGCGCGCACCGGGCCCCGTACGCCCTCCCCTCCCCGCCGGACCGCGCGGCCGCGCGCCTTCTACGCCCGCCACCGCCGCGCCGTCCTCACCGTCGCCTCCGTGGCCGTCCTGGCGGCCGCGGCCGTACGGATCCAGGCCACCCGGCACGCGCCCCCGGCGCCGGCGGCGCCCGCCGCGCCCTCCCAGACGTTCTCCCTCACCTACGGGGAACCGGTGGAGCCGGCCCCCGACGGCGCCGCGTTCGCGTTCACTGTCCGTGTGCGGACCTCGTCCGGGCCTCCGGTGACGCTGGAGCGCGTCGGACAGCCGTCACCGGCGCTGAGCGTGACGATCCGGCCACTCCTGCCCTCCACGGTCGCGGCGGGGGAAGTGCGCGAGCTCCTCGTCCTCATTCGGACAAAAGATTGCGTGCATGTAGCACGGAATTCCGGACTGCCATTCCTCGAAGTAACCCTGAGTAATGGATTCCAGAAAGAGGATCACAGTTACATCCCCGGTGACCGATATGCCAGGGATCTTTCCGTCGCGCTGACCAGGGCGTGTCCCGAAGATCGAGACGCGGCCACTCCGACCCCGTCATGACCAAAAACCCTTAGAGTCATGGCGCGTCAGGACCCAAACCGCCCCATGGTCCTGCGGCGTCTCAGTATCCGGACAAGACGAACCAGCCGGAATTCCCCCGTTCCACCCGCACACATCCGCTATGTATTACGCCGTGGCATAACAAGAGAGTCACATCATTGGCCTCAGCCCTCCATATCCCCCGAAGAGCCGCCTAGAGTCACGGCCAGTTACCGCGACCGCCGGATTTCCTCAGTTCGGTTCCCCGCGTTCGACTCGACGCGTCCCACGGGGGACGCGGCGCCAGGAAAGGACTGAACGTTGCGTTCTCGTCAGCTCATCGCCGTGACCGCCGCCCTCGCCGCGGGCGCTCTCACTCTCACCGCCTGCGGCTCGCGCAACGACACCGGCGGCTCCGCCGACGGCGGCACCACGGTCGTCATCGGCGTCGACGCCCCGCTCACCGGCGACCTCTCCGCCCTCGGCCTCGGCATCAAGAACTCCGCCGAACTCGCCGTCAAGCAGGCCAACGAGAAGAAGTACGTCAAGGGCATCACCTTCAAGTTCGAGGCCCTCGACGACCAGGCCCAGGCCTCCTCCGGCCAGCAGAACGCCACCAAGCTCGTCGCCAACAAGGACGTCCTCGGCGTCGTCGGCCCCCTGAACTCCTCCGTCTCGGAGTCCATGCAGAAGGTCTTCGACGACGCCAAGCTCACCCAGATCTCCCCGGCCAACACCAGCCCCTCCCTGACCCAGGGCCCCAAGTGGGCCGAAGGCCAGAAGGTCCGCACCTACAAGAGCTACTTCCGCACCGCGACCACGGACGCCATCCAGGGCCCCTTCGCCGCGCAGTACCTCTTCAACAAGGCCGGCAAGAAGAAGGTCTTCGTCATCGACGACAAGAAGACCTACGGCGCCGGCCTCGCCGGAACCTTCAAGGGCGAGTTCACCAAGCTCGGCGGCCAGGTCGCCGGCGAGGGCCACATCGACCCGGAGAGCAAGGACTTCTCCGCCATCGTGACCCAGGTCAAGAGCAGCGGCGCCGACGTCGTCTACTACGGCGGCGAATACCCCGCGGCCGGCCCCCTCAGCAAGCAGATCAAGGCCGCCGGCGCCAACATCCCGCTCATCGGCGGCGACGGCATCAAGGACAAGAAGTACGTCGAGCTCGCCGGCGCCACCGGCCAGGGCGACCTCTGCACCTCCGTCGGCGCCCCCGTCGAAACCCTGCCGTCCGCCAAGGAGTTCATCGAGAACTACAAGAAGGCCGGCTACAAGGACGACTACTCCGCCTACGGCGGCTACGCCTACGACTCCGCCTGGGCCATCATCGAGGGCGTCAAGAAGGCCGTCGAGGCCAACAACGGCAAGCTCCCCTCCGACGCCCGCGCCAAGGTCCTCGAAGCCGTCCAGGGCGTCTCCTTCGACGGCGTGACCGGCAAGGTCTCCTTCGACGAGTTCGGCGACGCCACCAACAAGCAGCTCACCGTCTACAAGGTCGACGGCGACGACTTCAAGACCGTCGAGTCCGGCACCCTCGCCGGCTGACCCTCCGCAAGTCCCCTGCCACACCCCTCACTTGCCGCGCGGGGCGCGAACCAAGCGCCCCGCGCGGTGTCACATCCGTCGAAAGACTCGGAGGACCTGCGGTGCACGAACTGCCGCAACAGCTGGTCAACGGCCTGCTACTGGGATCCATGTACGGGCTCGTCGCCATTGGCTACACAATGGTCTACGGCATCGTCCAGCTCATCAACTTCGCCCACGGCGAGATCTTCATGACCGGCGGCTTCGGCGCCCTCACGGTCTGGCTCATGCTCCCCGGCGGCACCACCATGTGGATCGCCCTGCCGCTCATGCTCATAGGCGCGATCCTCGTCGCCACCCTCATCGCCGTCGGCGCCGAACGCTTCGCCTACCGGCCCCTGCGCAGCGCCCCGCGCCTCGCGCCGCTGATCACCGCGATCGGCCTCTCCCTCGCGCTCCAGCAGGCCGTATGGGCCTGGTACCCCGACGCGAAGTCCTCCATCGTCTTTCCCCAGATCCCCGGCGGCCCCTTCCACATCGGCAGCATCACCATCCAGACCGGTGACCTCTTCCTGCTGATCGCCGCCCCCGTCTCCATGGCGTTCCTCGGCTACTTCGTCAAGAAGACCCGCACCGGCCGCGGCATGCAGGCCACCGCCCAGGACCCCGACACCGCCAAGCTCATGGGCATCAACACCGACCGCATCATCACGGTCGCCTTCGCCCTCGGCGCGGCCTTCGCCGCCGTCGGAGCCGTCGCCTACGGCCTCAAGTACGGCGAAGTCAACTTCAAGATGGGCTTCCTCCTCGGCCTCAAGGCCTTCACCGCAGCCGTCCTCGGCGGCATCGGCAACATCTACGGCGCCATGATCGGCGGTCTCGTCCTCGGCCTCGCCGAAACCCTGACCACCGCCTACGTCGCCGACGTACCCGGCATGCAGCAGCTCGGCGGCCAGTCCTGGGGCAACACCTGGGCGTTCGTACTCCTCATCCTCGTACTCCTCTTCCGGCCCCAGGGCCTGATGGGTGAGCGCGTGGCGGACAGGGCGTGAGAACCATGACGACCAACACCGCAGAAACCACGGACACCGTGCAGAACACCGACACCGCCCGAGGCTTCATCGCCCTCCCCGAGAAGACCGGCCGCGCCCTCGCCACCGCCGGCGGCGCCCTCACCGCCGTCTCCTGCTTCCTCTCCTGGACCTGGACCTCCGCCTTCCCCGGCGACCTCACGGTCTACGGATACCCCGGCGGCATGCAGTGGCTCGTCCTCGTCGGCGGCCTCCTCACCACCCTCTTCGGCCTCGCCTCCTACGGCGTCAAGGGCCTCGGCTGGCTCACCCCCGGCGGCTCCGACGCGGCGATCAAACTCACCGCCCTCGGCACCTTCGCCACCGCCTGGTACACCCTGATCGCCATCACCTCCGAACTCGGCGGCATCGTCAACCTGGAACCCGGCGGCTACGTCCTCGGCGTCACCAGCCTCGCCGCCCTGACCGGAGCCCTCGCCCTCCCCTTCACCCGCCCCGAACTCGAAGGCCCCGACCCCGACGACGGCGCCTGGGACACCTTCAAGCACAACGCGGGCAACACCTGGACCACCGTCAAGTCGGCCTTCGCCGCCAAGACCCCGGCCCCGGCCCGCGCCCTCCCCGCCTGGACCGAGATCCTCATCATCGCGGCCGTCCTCGGCCTCGTCCTCGGCGTCTTCACCTACGGCATCACCACCCCGTACCAGGAACTCTTCATGGGCTTCCTGATCACCGCGGGATTCGGCTTCGGCGCCATCCACAAGGCCGGCCTCGTCGCCCGCTTCACCGCCCTCACCGGCAAGCACCGCAACATCGCCCTCATCGGCGCCTTCGCCGCCGCCGCGGTCTTCCCCCTCACCCAGACCGACGACCAGTACGCGACCCTCGGCGTCAACATCCTCATCTTCGCCACCGTCGCCCTCGGCCTCAACATCGTCGTCGGCCTCACCGGCCTCCTCGACCTCGGCTACGTCGCCTTCCTCGGCGTCGGCGCCTACACCGCGGCCCTGGTCTCCGGCTCCCCCAACTCCCCCTTCGGAGTCCACCTCCCCTTCTGGGCCGCACTCATCGTCGGCGCCCTCGCCTCCATGGTCTTCGGCGTCCTCATCGGCGCCCCGACCCTGCGCCTGCGCGGCGACTACCTCGCCATCGTCACCCTCGGCTTCGGAGAGATCTTCCGCATCTCGATGAACAACCTCGACGGCGTCTCCGGCCCCGACCTCACCAACGGCCCCAACGGCATCGCCGGTGTCCCCAACGTCGACCTCTTCGGATTCGACTTCGGAGCCACGCACAGCATCGGCGGACTCGTCATCGGCCGCTTCGCCAACTACTTCTTCCTGATGCTCCTGATCACGCTCATCGTGGTCATGGTCTTCCGCCGCAGCGCCGAATCCCGCATCGGCCGCGCCTGGGTCGCCATCCGCGAGGACGAGACCGCCGCCGAAGCCATGGGCATCAACGGCTTCCGCGTCAAGCTCGTCGCCTTCGCCCTCGGCGCCACCCTCGCCGGCCTCGCCGGCGCCGTACAGGCCCACGTGAACTACACCGTCACCCCGGACCAGTACGTCTTCGCCAACGCCGTCCCCCCGAACTCCGCCTTCCTCCTCGCCGCGGTCGTCCTCGGCGGCATGGGCACCATCTCCGGCCCCCTCGTCGGCGGATCCCTGCTCTTCCTGATCCCCAACAAGCTCGGCTTCCTCGGCGACTACCAGCTCCTCACCTTCGGCATCGCGCTCATCATCCTGATGCGCCTGCGCCCCGAAGGCCTCATCCCCAACCGGCGCAACCAGCTCGAACTCCACGCGGACCTCGACGCGCCCACGGTCCTCGGCAAGGCAGGGGCCTGACCCATGACGACCACCACCACCGAGACGGTCCTCGACGCACGCGGCGTCACGATGCGCTTCGGCGGCCTCACCGCCGTCAAGAACGTCGACCTGACCGTGCGCAGCGGCGAGATCGTCGGCCTCATCGGCCCCAACGGCGCCGGCAAGACCACCTTCTTCAACTGCCTCACCGGCCTCTACATCCCCACCGAGGGAGAGGTCCGCTACAAGGGCACCGTCCTGCCGCCCAAGTCCTTCAAGGTCACCGCGGCCGGCATCGCCCGCACCTTCCAGAACATCCGTCTCTTCAACAACATGACGGTCCTGGAAAACGTCCTCGTCGGACGCCACACCCGCACCAAAGAAGGCCTCTGGTCGGCCCTCCTGCGGCTCCCCGGCTTCCACAAGGAAGAAGCCGCCAGCCGCGAGAAGGCCATGGAGCTGCTCGCGTTCATCGGCCTCGACCACAAGGCCGAACACCTCGCCCGCAACCTCCCCTACGGCGAACAGCGCAAGCTGGAGATCGCCCGCGCCCTCGCCAGCGACCCCGGCCTCATCCTCCTCGACGAGCCCACCGCCGGCATGAACCCCCAGGAGACCCGGGCCACCGAAGAACTCATCTTCGCCATCCGGGACAAGGGCATCGCCGTCCTCGTCATCGAGCACGACATGCGCTTCATCTTCAACCTCTGCGACCGCGTCGCCTGCCTCGTCCAGGGCGAGAAGCTCATCGAGGGCACCGCCGGCGAGGTCCAGAGCGACGAGCGCGTCATCGCCGCCTACCTGGGCGAGCCCTTCGAAGGCGCCCCCGGCGCCGAGGAAGTCGCCGAGGTCGAAGCCGCCGAGGCCGAACACGCCGCCGAAACGGAAGCCGCCGCCGAGACCGACGCCGAGGCCCCGGCCCCGGCCCCGGCCGACGCCGAAGCCGACGCGCACAGCACCACCAGCACGGACGGAGAAGCCAAGTGACCGCACTCCTGGAGGTCGAGGACCTCCGCGTCGCCTACGGCAAGATCGAAGCCGTCAAGGGCATCTCCTTCAGCGTCGACGAAGGCCAGATCGTCACCCTCATCGGGACGAACGGCGCCGGCAAGACGACCACCCTGCGCACCCTCTCCGGACTGATCAAGCCCAAGGGCGGCCAGATCAAGTTCCAGGGCAAGTCCCTCAAGAAGGTCCCCGCGCACGACATCGTCTCGCTCGGCCTCGCCCACTCCCCCGAGGGCCGGCACATCTTCCCGCGCATGAGCATCGAGGACAACCTCCTCCTCGGCGCCTTCCTCCGCAACGACAAGGAAGGCATCCAGAAGGACGTCCAGCGCGCCTACGACCTCTTCCCCATCCTGGGAGAGCGCCGCAAGCAGGCCGCCGGCACCCTCTCGGGCGGTGAGCAGCAGATGCTCGCCATGGGCCGCGCGCTCATGTCCCGGCCCAAGCTGCTCATGCTGGACGAGCCCTCCATGGGCCTCTCCCCGCTGATGATGCAGAAGATCATGGCGACCATCGCCGAGCTCAAGTCGTCGGGCACCACGATCCTGCTCGTCGAGCAGAACGCCCAGGCCGCGCTGTCCCTGGCCGACCAGGGCCACGTCATGGAGATCGGCAAGGTCGTCCTGTCGGGCCCCGGCCGCGAGCTCCTCGTCAACGAGGACGTCCGCAAGGCGTACCTCGGCGAGGACTGAGCCACCGGCTGAACCACGCGTGAGGCCCGCCTCCCCTCGGGGGGAGGCGGGCCTCACGCATGCCGCCGGTTACTTCCCGGCGGCGTTCTGCTTCTTCTCCTCGGCGTCCTCGATGACCGCCTCGGCTACCTGCTGCATGGACATGCGGCGGTCCATGGAGGTCTTCTGGATCCACCGGAACGCGGCCGGCTCGGTCAGCCCGTACTGGGTCTGCAGGATGCTCTTGGCCCGGTCGACGAGCTTGCGGGTCTCCAGCCGCGCGGAGAGGTCAGCGACCTCCTTCTCCAGCGCCTTCAGCTCCGCGAACCGGGACACGGCCATCTCGATGGCCGGCACCACGTCGCTCTTGCTGAACGGCTTCACCAGGTACGCCATGGCCCCGGCGTCCCGCGCCCGCTCGACGAGCTCGCGCTGCGAGAAGGCGGTGAGCATCAGGACGGGGGCGATGGACTCCCCGGCGATCTTCTCGGCGGCGGAGATGCCGTCGAGGACGGGCATCTTCACGTCGAGGATGACCAGGTCGGGGCGGTGCTCCCGCGCGAGCTCGATGGCGGTCTGCCCGTCACCGGCCTCACCGACGACGGAGTAGCCCTCCTCTTCGAGCATCTCTTTGAGGTCGAGACGGATGAGCGCCTCGTCCTCGGCGATGACGACGCGGGTCGTCAGCGGCGGAACGTGCGACTGGTCGGCGTCGGGCGTGGGCGTCGACTCGTGCTCGGCGGTCACGGAGGCTCCCTGTTGCAAGGTGATTCAGCTCCCCTGAGCCTACCTAGCTCCTGTATGTTTGTGGCACGGAGGGTCTTCTGTATCCTTCGTTTCGAAGGGGCCCCGGTAGCCCAGCGGTAGAGGCCATGGATTCAAAACCCATTCAGCGTCGGTTCGAATCCGACCCGGGGCACTTCTCCTTCATTTCCAAGGTCGCCAAGCGATACGGCGATCTTCACTCGTCACGGTGAACGAAACTTCGATTTGCGGCCAACCGGACGAATAGCGATGAAGCTCCGAACATGGAGCACAATCCTTCGATTCGCGAAGAAGCGGTACTTCTCCTACGCCGGGGCATGACCAACCGAGACGTGGCGGAACATTTCGGCATACCCCGCGGAACCATCGGATGGTGGCGGCACGAGGACCGAAAGCGCCGGGGCGAGTCCTACGTCCAGCCGAGCGATTGCCCAAAATGCACAGGCTGCCCGATCAACCACGAGGCGTACGCCTATCTCCTCGGTTTCTACCTCGGCGACGGCCACATCATCTCCAAACCCAAGCGGCACCACCTCTCGGTGTTCTGCGACGCCGCCCACTCCGGGCTGGTCGACGCCGCCGAACGAGCGATGCGGCTCGTCATGCCGCTGCCTCACGTCAGGCGCCGCACCCGGGCAGGCTGCGTCGAGGTCAAGTCCTTCACCCAGCACTGGGTGTGCTTGTTCCCTCAACACGGGCCGGGAAAGAAACACGAGCGGCGGATCACCCTCGAGGGCTGGCAGCAGGCGATCGTGGACGCCCACCCATGGGAGTTCATCCGGGGCCTGATCCATTCCGACGGCTGCCGCATCACCAACTGGACCGTCCGGAACGGGAAGCGGTACGAGTACCCCCGGTACTTCTTCACCAACAAGTCCGACGACATCCGGAAGCTGTGTACCGACACCCTCGCCAAGGTCGGTGTTCGGTGGACGATCCTCGCGCGAGGAAGTGACCCCCTGAACGTCTCCATCGCCCGCAAGGAATCCGTCGCCCTCATGGACGCCCACGTCGGGCCGAAGTACTGACGTCCAGGGCGTGGACGGTGCACGGGCGGTTCAGGACCGTGTCCTCGCGGAGCGGGGTGAAGCCCAGGCGCTGGGCTACGGCGGTCGAGGCCGTGTTGCCGTGGTGGATCATGGCGGTGATCCGGTCCAGGCCCAGGGGGCCGAAGCCCCAGGCGAGGACGGCGCGGGCCGCCTCCGTCGCGTAGCCGTGGCCCCAGTGGGGGCGGGCGAAGGTCCAGCCTATTTCGGTTTCGCCGAACTCCTCCCACCAGTTCAGGCCGCAGCGGCCGATGGCCTCCCCGGTGTCGCGGAGTTCGACCGCGCAGAGGCCGTGGCCGCGGTCGGTCCACTGCCGCTCGATGTCGCGCAGGCGGGCCGTCGCCTGGTCCCGGGTGTAGGCGCCTACGAAGCGGGCGACCTCTTCGTCGGCGTGGAGGCGGACCCACCAGTCGGTGTCGTTCTCGGTGAGGGGGCGGAGCCGGAGGCGTTCGGTGGTGATCACGGGGTTTCCGTTTCCTTGCGGTGGATGGCGGTGTGGGCGGCTTCCGCCGTGACGAGGGCGAGCGCGATGAGGGCGGCGCCTACGGGGCCGAGCCAGTACGGCCCGAGTCGGGCCAGGCCGGCCTGTCCGGTGAGGGGTGCGATGGCGACGCCTACGTAGACGGTCGCGGAGGCGAGGCCGGTGAGGAGGGGGGCGGCGGTCGGGAGGGTGGTGATGAGGCGGTGGGTCTGGGGGGCGAGGAGGCCCCAGCCGCAGGCGCCCCAGACGAGGAGGGCGGCGATGGTGGTGGGGAGGTGGGCGGTGGTCCAGGGGAGGAGGGCGAAGTCGAGGGCGGCGAGGGTGAGGGCGGTGTTGATGACGCGGCGGCCGCCGTAGCGGTCGACGAGGCGGCCGGAGGTGAGGGTTCCGGCGGTGGCGGCGAGGCCCCAGACGAAGAGGAGGGTGGCGAGGGTGGTGCCGTTGCCTCCGGTGGCGCGGTCGAGTGCGGGGTCGATGAAGGAGTAGACGGTGTAGAGGCCGGTGTAGGCGAGGAGGGTGGTGAGGAGGGTGAGGCCGATGCGGTGGTCGGTGAGGGGGGTGAGGCGGGTGCGGAGGGGGACGGTGGGTGGGGTGGGGAGGGTGGGGAGGAAGAGGGCGGTGCCCAGGGCGGCGAGGAGGCCGAGGGTGGTGACGAAGAGGAGGGTGGTGCGCCAGTCGTCGGTGAGGCTGGCGAGGGCGGTGCCGAGGGGTGCGCCGAGGGCGGTGGCGGCGCTGAGGCCGGTCATGACGGTGGCGATGGCGCGGCCTCGGCGTTCGGGTGGGGCGAGGGTGGCGGCCGCGGCGACGGCGGCGGGGGTGATCATGGCGCCGCCGAGTCCGGCGAGGGCTCGGGCGGCGAGTGCTGTGCCGAAGTGGGGGGCGTAGGCGGTGAGGAGGTTGCCGGTGGTGAAGGCGGCGTATCCGGTGAGGAAGAGGGTGCGGCGGGGCCAGCGGGTGGTGAGGGTGGCCATGACGGGGCCGAGCAGGGCGTAGGTGAGGGCGTAGGCGGTGAGGAGCCAGCCGGCGGTGGCGGTGGTGGTGCCGAGGCCGTGGGCGGCGTCGGGGAGGATGCCGGCGATGACGAAGCTGTCGGTGCCGATGGCGAACATGCCGGTGGCGAGGGTGAGGAGTGGGCGGTGGTGCACGGGTGTGCGGCTCCGGATCATTGATGTAACTAGTTTGGTTACGATGGTGGGCTGAAAAGGGGCCGACCCTGAGGGGGTCGGCCTGCGTCAGCTGGGGGTGGCGACGGTGTCGCGTAGGACGTCGGCGATGGTGACGGCGGCGAGTTCGCGTTTCATCGCTTCTTCCGCGCGGGCGTAGGTCTCGCGGAGGACGGGTGGGATGCCGATGCCGATGGGGCATTTCTGGTTGGGGGTGGCGGCGTGGAGGGCGAGGAGGGGGTCGGGTTCGACGGCGAGGTAGACGTCTCTGAGGGTGATGTCCTGCGGGGGGCGGGTCAGTAGCCAGCCGGCGCCGACGCCGCGGCGGGATGCGACGAGGCCGGCGTCGCGGAGGTGGCCGAGGGTGCGGCGGATGACGACGGGGTTGGTGTTGACGCTGTCGGCGATCTGGTCGGAGGTGACGATGCCGTCGGGGCGTTGGGGGCAGACGAGGGCCATCCAGGTGAGGGTGTGGGTGGCCACGGTCATGCGGCTGTTCGCGCTCATCGGCCTCTCCTGTCGTCCCCGGCGCGTGTTGCAACTGATTCTGTTACGACTTCGGCCGCAAGTCTAGCCTTGAGTCTCCAGTGGGTGGAGACCTCAGGGTGGGGGCATGGACGGCGCGGCGGAGTTGTTTTCGATCGGGGAGCTGGCCCGGAGGTCGGGGCTGGCGGTGCGGACCATCCGCTTCTACTCCGACGAGGGGATCGTCGCGCCGGCCGCTCGTAGTCGTGCGGGGTACCGGCTGTACGACGCCGGGGCGCTGGCGCGTCTGGAGCTGGTGCGGACGCTGCGTGAGCTGGGTGTGGATCTGCCCGCCGTGCGGCGGGTGCTGGATCGGGAGTTGTCGGTGGCCGAGGTGGCGGCCGTGCACGCCGATGCGGTGGAGGTGCGGATCCGGGCGTTGCGGTTGCGTCGGGCGGTGTTGCGGTTGGTGGCCGAGCGTGGGTCCGGTCCTGAGGAGGTCAGGTTGATGCACAGGGTGACGCGGTTGTCGGCGCAGGAGCGGCGGCGGTTGGTGGACGTGTTGGTGGAGGGGGCCGAGGAGTCGGTGGCGGCGATGGTGCGGGTGGCCGCGCCGGATCTGCCGGAGGATCCGTCGGCGGAGCAGGTGGCGGCGTGGGTGGAGTTGGTGGAGCTGATGGGTGACGCGGGGTTCGGTGAGGTGTTCCGGCGGGCTCCGGGGGTGGAGGGTCCGGTGGATCCGCGGGTGGAGCGGTACTGGAGGCTGGTGTGGGCGGTGAACGGGTGGGAGGTCGTGCCGGGGTGGGTGGCCTAGGTGTCCGCGACGTGGCGTCGTCCGCTCGGGGGGCAGGCGGTACGTTGCGGACACCCCCTAGGTTGGGGCGAGCGTATACGGGATGAAGGGGTGCCGCTGTGAGCGAGAAGGCTCGGAAGTTGTTCGACGCGTTGGATCTGAATCAGGACGGTGAGCTGACGCGGCTGGAGGTGATCTCGGCGCTGCGGTCGAAGGGGCCGACGCTGGCGGCTCGGGGGGATCTGCCGTTCTGGGGTGTGGGGGACGCGGACGCGTCGTCGGCGTTGTTCGACGCGGCGGACAAGAACGGTGACCAGGTGTTGACGTTCGAGGAGTTCGAGGCCGAGGTGGACCGGCGGTTCGGCTGGTAAGGGGGGGTTTGCCCCACCTGGTGTCGGGTGGGTAGCGGGATGCCGTTGGGGGCCGGTCCCCGGTGATCGTTGGGGCAGCACACGTTTTGGTGCTGTTTCGGCGATTTTCGGGGAGGGTCCATGGGTGGGCGGTTGAGGCGGGGGCACCGGCGTGTGGCGGCCGCGGTGGCGGTGGGGGCGCTGGCGCTGGGGGTGGCGGCGCAGCCGGTGGCGTTCGCGGCCGGTCGGCCGGATTCCGTTCAGCGGGGTCTGGACGGGCTGGTGCGGGAGGCCGGGGTGCCGGGTGCGCTGGCGACCGTGACGGAGGGGTCGGGGCGCTCGCGGACTTACACCGCCGGGGTGGGTGACGTGGCCACGGGCGCGGGGGTGCCGCGGGACGGGCAGGTGCGGATCGGGAGCAACACCAAGGTGTTCACGGCCGTGGTGGTGCTCCAGCTGGTCGGTGAGGGGAGGCTCCGGCTCGACGACAGGGTGGAGGACCATCTGCCGGGGGTGGTGCGCGGGGAGGGTTTCGACGGGCGGACGATCACCGTGCGGCAGCTGCTCCAGCACACGAGCGGGATCCCGGACTACGAGGCGGAGGTCGGTGAGGCGATCGAGCGGGGGCGGTACGTGGAGCCGCGCGAGGTGCTGGAGATCGCGTTCCGGCATCCGGCGACGTCCACGGACGGGAAGACGTTCCACTACAGCAATACGAACTACGTGCTGGCCGGTCTGATCGCGGAGAAGCTGACGCGGCGGTCGTTGGCGTCCGAGATCGACCGGCGGGTGGTGAAGCCGTTGGGGTTGGGGCACACGTATTTCCCGGCGCCGCGTGACCGGGGCATCCGGGAGGCGCATCCGCACGGCTATCACCAGGACGCGGTGGGCGGGCCGTTGCGGGACGTTACGGCCATCGATCCGTCGGCGGCGTGGGCGGCGGGTCAGATGGTGTCGACGAACTCGGACATGAACCGGTTCTTCGGCGCGCTGTTGGAGGGGCGTCTGCTGCGGCCGCAGGAGCAGCGGGCGATGCGGACGACGGTGCCGGTCGAGGGTTCGGACGTGGGGTACGGGCTGGGTCTGATCAGTCGGCCGTTGTCGTGCGGTGGGGTGTACTGGGGGCACGGCGGGGACATCGCGGGGTTCGAGACCCGGGGTGGGGTGGGGCCGGACGGGCGTGCGGTGAACATCGCGGTGACGACGGATCCGGCGGATTACAAGGTGACGCGGCGGCTGGAGGGGCTGGTGGACGAGGCCCTGTGCCGTTGAGCTGACGTGCGCGGTCACCGCCGGGCCCGGTGAGGGGCTGCGGCGGTGTCCGCGTGTACGGGCGTCAGTGGACGGGGTCGCCGATGTGGTGGATGCGGACGAGGTTGGTCTTGCCGCTGACGCCGGGGGGTGAGCCGGCGGTGATGACGACGATGTCGCCGGGCCGGCAGCGGCCGATGCGCAGGAGCTGTTCCTCGACCTGGGCGACCATGGCGTCGGTGGAGTCGACGTGGGGGCCGAGGAAGGTTTCGACGCCCCAGGTGAGGTTGAGCTGGGAGCGGGTGGCGGCGTCGGGGGTGAAGGCGAGGAGGGGGATGGGTGAGCGGTAGCGGGAGAGCCGGCGGACGGTGTCTCCGCTCTGGGTGAAGGCGACGAGGTATTTGGCGTCGAGGAAGTCGCCCATCTCGGCGGCGGCGCGGGCGACGGCTCCGCCCTGGGTGCGGGGCTTGTTGCGGTCGGTCAGCGGCGGGAGGCCCTTGGCGAGGATGTCCTCTTCGGCGGCTTCGACGATGCGGGCCATGGTGCGGACGGTTTCGACGGGGTGCTTTCCGACGCTGGTCTCGCCGGAGAGCATGACGGCGTCGGTGCCGTCGATGACGGCGTTGGCGACGTCGGAGGCCTCGGCGCGGGTGGGCCGGGAGTTGTCGATCATCGAGTCGAGCATCTGGGTGGCGACGATGACGGGCTTGGCGTTGCGCTTGGCGAGTTTGACGGCGCGCTTCTGGACGATGGGGACCTGTTCCAGGGGCATTTCCACGCCGAGGTCGCCGCGGGCGACCATGATGCCGTCGAAGGCGGCGACGATGTCGTCGATGTTCTCGACGGCCTGGGGCTTTTCGATCTTCGCGATGACGGGGAGGCGGCGGCCTTCCTCGTCCATGACGCGGTGGACGTCCTCGATGTCGCGGCCGCTGCGGACGAAGGAGAGGGCGATGACGTCGGCGCCGGTGCGCAGGGCCCAGCGGAGGTCTTCGATGTCCTTGTCGGAGAGGGCGGGGACGGAGACGGCGACGCCGGGGAGGTTGAGTCCCTTGTGGTCGGAGACCATGCCGCCTTCGATGACGCGGGTGTGGACGCGGGGGCCGTCGATGGCGGTGACCTCGAGGGTGACGCGGCCGTCGTCGACGAGGATGCGTTCGCCGGCGGTGACGTCGGCGGCGAGGCCCTTGTAGGTGGTGCCGCAGGTGTGGCGGTCGCCGTCGTGGTCTTCGACGGTGATGGTGAACTCGTCTCCGCGTTCAAGGAGTACGGGTCCTTCGTGGAAGCGGCCGAGGCGGATCTTCGGGCCTTGAAGGTCGGCGAGGATGCCGACGCTGCGGCCGAGTTCGTCGGAGGCCTTGCGTACGCGCTGGTAGCGCTCCTCGTGTTCGGCGTAGGTGCCGTGGCTGAGGTTGAAGCGGGCGATGTCCATTCCGGCTTCGACCAGGGCTTTGATCTGGTCGTAGGAGTCGGTGGCGGGGCCCAGGGTACATACGATTTTCGCTCGGCGCATGGGGGGAGCGTATGCCCTACCGAGGGGTAGGAAATGAGGTGGGCGTGTCCGCTCAACAACCTTTGGGCAAAGGGTTGTTGACATTTGTTGAATGTGCGTGGGGGTGCTCTGATGAGCACCCCCACGGGGTCACCGTCTCGGCGTTTCGTACGGGTTTCAGAGCCGGGGCGGGGTCATCGTGAAGCGGGCGTTCACCTGGGCGTAGACGGTCTGCCGCTGGGGTTCGAGATCGAGCGGCGGGGCGGTGTCCTCCTCGGCTCCGGCGAAGCTCATGGAGCGGTAGGCGCCGGCGGGGGCGGCCATGGCGAGGGGGGCGGCGTTCTCGGCGCCGAGGTCGGCGAGTTCGACGAGGGCGGCGAGTTCGGCGCCGAGGGCGCGGGCGTATTCGCGGGCGCGCTGGACGGCTTCGAGGACGGCCTGGCGGCGGGCTTCGCCGTGGGCGGGCGAGGTGGGGCGCAGGGCCCACCAGGGGCCGTCGACGCGGGTGAGTTCGAGGTCGGCGAGGCGGGTGGTGAGTTCGCCGAGGGTGGTGAAGTCGTTCAGCTCGGCGGTGATGTGGACGGTGCCGTGGTAGGCGCGGACGCGTTCGGCGCGGCCGTGGCGGGTGAGTTCGGGGGTGATGGAGAAGGCGCCGGTCTCCAGCTTCTCGACGGGTTCGCCGTAGCTCTTGACGAGGTCGAGGACGGTGTTGTTGCGCCGGGTGAGGTCGTCGAGGGCGCTGCGGCGGTCGGTGCCGCGGGCGGTGACGGTGATGCCGATGCGGGCGATCTCGGGGTCGACTTCGAGGCGGGCCTCGCCGCGGACGGCGACGCGGGGGACTTCGGGGGTGCCGTAGGGCTGGTGGGCGGCCGGGTCGTGCGGTGCGTCCTGGGTCATGGTTTCACTGTCGCACCGTCGCCCGTTCGGGTCTGGTCATCGGATCGAAACCTGGGTGGGGTGTTGCGGCTTGTTACCCATCGGTCAGAATCTACGCGCGTTGTCCACGCGTTTTGACGCTGTACTGACACACGCCTGACTAGGGGAGATGGCATGGGGTTCGACCGTAGGACGTTCATGGGGGCTTCGGCCGCGACGGGTGCCGCCGTGGCGCTGGCGGGGGCCTCGGCAGCGCCGGCCACCGCCGCGCCGGCCGCCGCCGCGCCGTCGGCGGGGAAGCGGACGTACTCGTTCACCGTGATGGGGACGACCGACCTGCACGGGAACGTCTTCAACTGGGACTACTTCACGGACAAGGAGTTCGACGACAAGGCGCACAACGACATCGGCCTGGCGAAGATCTCGACCCTGGTGAACCAGGTGCGGACGGAGAAGGGGCGGTGCAACACCCTCCTGATCGACGCCGGTGACACCATCCAGGGCACGCAGCTTGCGTACTACTACGCCAAGGTGGACCCGATCACCGCGCGCCGGGGTCCGGTGCACCCGATGGCCCAGGCCATGAACGCGATCGGCTACGACGCGGCGGCCATCGGCAACCACGAGTTCAACTACGGCATCCCCGTGCTGCGCAAGTTCGAGGAGCAGTGCCACTTCCCGCTGCTGGGCGCGAACGCGCTGGACGCGAAGACCCTGAAGCCGGCGTTCGCCCCGTACAGCATGCACCGGCTGCGGACCCCGCACGGGCGGGACGTGAAGGTGGCGGTGCTGGGGCTGACCAACCCGGGCATCGCGATCTGGGACAAGGCGAACGTGCAGGGGAAGATGACCTTCCCGGGGCTGGAGGAGCAGGCGGCCAAGTACGTGCCGCGGCTGCGGTCCATGGGCGCGGACGTGGTGATCGTCTCGGCGCACTCGGGGTCGAGCGGTACGTCCTCGTACGGTGACCAGCTGCCCTACATCGAGAACGCGGCCGGTCTGGTGGCCGAGCAGGTGCCGGGGATCGACGCGATCCTGGTGGGCCACGCGCACACGGAGATCCCGGAGTACCGGGTGAAGAACAAGGCGACCGGCAAGGACGTGGTGCTGTCGGAGCCGCTGAAGTGGGGTCAGCGGCTGACCCTGTTCGACTTCGAGCTGGCGTGGGACCGGGGCCGCTGGTCGGTGTCGAAGGTGTCGGCGAAGGTGCTGAACTCGAACACGGCCGCGGAGGACCCGAAGATCACGAACCTGCTGGCGGACGAGCACCGCAAGGTGGTGGCGTACGTCAACCAGGTGATCGGCACCTCGAAGCTGGCGATGAGCTCGGCGGACGGCCCGGTGAAGGACGTCCCGATCATCGACCTGATCAGCCACGTGCAGGCGGAGACGGTCAAGGGCGCCCTGGCGGGCACGGAGTGGGCGGCGCTGCCGGTGCTGTCGCAGGCCTCGTGCTTCTCGCGGACGGCGTCCATCCCGGCCGGGCAGGTGACCATCAAGGACGCGGCGGGCCTGTACCCGTTCGAGAACACCCTGGAGGCGCGTCTGCTGACGGGCGCGCAGCTCAAGGACTACCTGGAGTACTCGGCGAAGTACTACGTCCGGACGGCGCCCGGTGACGTGGTGGACCCGGCGAAGCTGACGAACGCGGAGTCGACCCCGGACTACAACTACGACGCGCTGTACGGGCTGTCGTACGACATCGACGTCGCGCAGCCGACGGGTTCGCGGATCTCGGGGCTGTCCTTCCAGGGCAAGCCGGTGGATCCGGCGGCACGGTTCGTGCTGGCGGTGAACAACTACCGGGCGTCGGGCGGCGGCAACTTCCCGCACGTGCCGCAGGCGAAGCAGCTGTGGTCGAACTCGGAGGAGATCCGCACCACGATCATCCAGTGGGTGAAGGCGAAGGGGACGATCGACCCGGCGCAGTTCGCCTCGGTGGACTGGCGGCTGACGCGGGCCGGGGTGCCGGTCTTCTAGTCCGTCCGCTCCGTCCGGGGCCGGGATCCGCGGTGGCGGGTCCCGGCCCCGTTCGCGTTCAGGGGTGGTCGACGAGCGGGAGGAGTTCGACGGCGGGGCGGGGGCGGGTGTGCTCGCGCTGTTCGAGGCCGAAGGTGGTGAAGGCGGTGCGGTCGGGCTGGGGGTAGGGCTCCTTGCCGGTGAGGGTGTTGAGGATGGCGGCGCTGCGCCAGGCGGCGAGGCCGAGGTCGGGGGCGCCGACGCCGTGGGTGTGGCGTTCGCCGTTCTGGACGAAGACGGTGCCGCCGACGGAGGGGTCGAGGACCATGCGGTGGCGGTCGTCGATGCGGGGGCGGCCGGAGGAGTCCTTGCGCATGTAGGGGTCGAGGCCGGCGAAGAGGCTGGTCAGGGGGCGTTCCCGGTAGCCGGTGGCGAGGACGACGGCGTCGGTGGTCAGGCGGGAGCGGCTGCCCTGCTGGAGGTGTTCGAGGTGGAGCTCGACCTTGGTGGTGGCGACGCGGCCGGCGGTGCGGACGGTGACCCCGGGGGTGAGGACGGTGTCGGGCCAGCCGCCGTGGAGGCTGCGGCGGTAGAGCTCGTCGTGGATGGCGGCGATGGTGGCGGCGTCGATGCCCTTGTGGAGCTGCCACTGGGCGGGGACGAGGCGGTCGCGGACGGGTTCGGGCAGGGAGTGGAAGTAGCGGGTGTAGTCGGGGGTGAAGTGTTCGAGGCCGAGCTTCGAGTACTCCATGGGGGCGAAGGAGGGGGTGCGGGCGAGCCAGGTGAGGCGTTCGCGGCCGACGGGGCGGGCGCGCAGCAGGTCGAGGAAGACCTCGGCTCCGGACTGGCCCGAGCCGATGACGGTGACGTGTTCGGCGCCGAGGACGCGGGCGCGGTTGTCGAGGTAGTCGGCGGAGTGGATGACGGGGACGGTGGGGGCGTCGACGAGGGGGCGCAGGGGGTCGGGGACGAAGGGGGCGGTGCCGATGCCGAGGGCGAGGTTGCGGGTGTAGGTGCGGCCGAGGGCCTCGGCCTCGCCGTCGGCGTCGAGCTGGGTGTAGTCCACCTCGAAGAGGTCGCGTTCGGGGTTCCAGCGGACGGCGTCGACCTGGTGGCCGAAGTGGAGTCCGGGCAGGCGGCCGGCGACCCAGCGGCAGTAGGCGTCGTACTCGGCGCGCTGGATGTGGAACTGCTCGGCGAAGTAGAAGGGGAAGAGCCGTTCCTTGTGCTTGAGGTAGTTCAGGAAGCTCCAGGGGCTCGCGGGGTCGGCGAGGGTGACGAGGTCGGCGAGGAACGGGACCTGGAGGGTGGCTCCGTCGATGAGGAGTCCGGGGTGCCAGCGGAAGTCGCGGCGCTGGTCGTAGAAGGCGGTGGCGAGGCGGTCGGCGCCCTGGCCGGGGAGGCCGTGGCTGAGGGCGGCGAGGGAGAGGTTGAAGGGGCCGATGCCGATTCCGACGAGGTCGTGGGGTGCATCGTGCTGGGCGGTCATCGGTGGGTCCTGCCTTCCAGGTGGGCGATGAGGGTGTCCAGGTCCCCGGCCGTGGTGTGGGGGTTGAGGAGGGTGGCTTTGAGCCAGAGGCGGCCGTCGGCGGTGGCGCGGCCGAGGACGGCGGTGCCGTCGGTCAGGAGGGTGCGGCGCAGGGTGGCGAGCCGGTCGTCGTCCGTGGGGGTGGGTCGGAAGAGGACGGTGGTGAGGGTGGGGCGGGCGTGGAGTTCGAAGCGGGGGTGTGCGTCGAGGAGGTCGGCGAATCGTTCGGCCGTGGCGCAGGTGCGGTCGATGAGGAGGGCCAGGCCGTCGCGGCCGAGTGAGCGCAGGGTGGCGGCGATCTTGACGGCGTCGGGGCGGCGGGTGGTGCGCAGGGAGCGGCCGAGGAGGTCGGGGAGGCCGGCTTCGGTGTCGTCGGTGGCGTTGAGGTAGTCGGCCTGGTGGGCGAGGGGGGCCAGCAGGCGGGTGTCGGGGACGGCGAGGAGGCCTGCGGCGACCGGCTGCCAGCCGAGTTTGTGCAGGTCGAGGGTGATGGAGCGGGCGCGTTCGAGGCCGGTGAGCCGGGAGCGGTGGCGGGGGCTGAGGGCGAGGGTTCCGCCGTAGGCGGCGTCGACGTGGAGTTCGGCGCCGTGGTGGTCGCAGACGTCGGCGAGGGCGGGGAGGGGGTCGATGAGGCCGGCGTCGGTGGTGCCCGCGGTGGCGGTGACGAGGACGGGCCCGGGGGTGGTGGCGAGGGCGGCGTCGAGGGCGGCGGGGTCGAGGGTGCCGGCGGGGGTGGGGAGGGCGCGGGCGGGGGGCAGGCCGAGGAGCCAGGCGGCGCGGGGGACGGAGTGGTGGGCGTTGGCGCCGTGGAGGACGGTGAGGCGGGGGCCGTGGCGTTCGCGGGCGAGCAGGAGGGCGAGCTGGTTGGACTCGGTGCCGCCGGTGGTGAGGAGGGCGTCGGGCCGGGGGGTGGGGTAGAGCTCGGCGGCGAGGGTGGCGGTGAGGAGTTCCTCGACGGCGGAGGCGGCGGGGGCCTGGTCCCAGGAGTCGAGGCTGGGGTTGAGGGCGCTGACGGCGAGGTCGGCGGCTGCGGCGACGGCGAGCGGCGGGCAGTGGAGGTGGGCGGCGCAGAGGGGGTCGGCGGGGTCGGCGGCGCCCGCGGCGAGGGTGTGGACGAGGGTGGCGAGGGCTTCGTGGTCGCCGGTGCCGTGGTCGGGGAGCAGGTCGCCGAGCGCGGTGCGGACGCGGGCGGCGGTGGCGTCCGGGCCGCCGGCGGGGAGGGGGCCGCCGCGGTCGGCTGCGCCGGTGCGCAGGGCGGTCAGGACGGTGTCGAGGAGGGGCCGCAGGGCGTCGGCGCCGCCCGGTCCGCCGGCGAGCGGGTGCGTGGGCAGGGGCGCGGTCATGGCTTGCCTCCGGGGCTGGGCGGGTGGGGTGCGCGGGCCTGGGGGCTGCTCGGTGGCCGAGGCCGGGCGGGACACCCGGCCGGTACAACGATCAGACCCGAATGGGGTAACCGTCGGGAGGGGGCGGGGGTCGGTTTTCGGCCGTCCGAACGGTATGGGCGCGGGGTGTGGAGGGTGGGCCGGCGGGGCGGGCGGTGGCCGGATCGGGATGGGGAAGTCTTGGGTTTCCGGGCTCTGGGAGGCAGGTCGTGGCGGTACTACAGTGCCGTCGGCACGGGGCGCGCGTGCGGTGCGGGAGGGGGCCCGATGGCTGGATCCGGGGTGTTGGCGAAGGTGGCCGGCGCGGTGGGCGGGAAGACGGCGGCGGTGGTCGCGGCGGGGGCCGTGGTGGTCGCGGGTGCGGCCGGCGCGGGGGTGTGGTGGACCTCGCAGGGGCCCGGGCCGGTGGTGGTGGTCCAGCGCGGCACGTCGGTGTCGGTGCCGGCGGGCGCCGAGCAGCTGACGGTGGCGGGCTGCCTGCCGCACGAGACGGCGCTGGGCGGCGGGTACGCGATCGCCGGGTCGGGGTTCGCGACGAGCAGCCGTTTCATCGGGGGTGCGTGGCTGGCTTCGGCGTTCAACCCGGGTGACGCGGCGTCGACGCTGACCTCGTACGCGCTGTGCGTGAACGCGAAGCCCGAGGTGGAGGGGAACCTCGATTTCCAGTGGAGCACGTACGCGTTCCTGGACAAGTCCAACAAGCTGGCGGGTCCGGAGGGCATTCACGACGCGACGACCGAGGGCCCGTTCAAGGGGGTGCCGGCCACGACCCAGGCCACACCGCACTGCGCGGACGGGTTCACGATGGTGGGCGCCGAGTTCAAGGCCGACCGGGTCCGGCCGGGGCGGCCGGTGGCGCCGGTTCCGCTGGACCGGCTGACGCCCCAGGCGGGTGCGCCCGGTCCGGGCGGTGCCGCCGGTGGCGGCAGTGATTTCGTGCTGAGGCTGAATCCGGGGACGGAGCTGAGTTCCCGTCCGTTCCCGCTGAGGGACTCCACGGACGTGCTGCGCATGACGCAGCTGAAGGATCCGCCGCCGCCTCAGGCGAACTTCTCGGTCGGGGTGCGGCCGGTCTGCGTGAAGCTGAAGAGCATGTCGGTGGTGACGGCCCAGGTGGCGGTCGCGGCGGGCGGCAGCGCGCAGGCGACGGTGAGCTGTCCCAAGAGCCGGCTGCTGCTCGGGGGCGGTTTCAACTTCCCGGCGGCCAACGAGACCGGTGCGCCGGAGGCCCCGCAGCGGTATCTCGGCGACGGCTGGCTGTTCGCGGGGACGAACGGGCCCGCGGTGGCGGGTACGCCGTCGGGGGGCCGGGTGCGGGAGTGGCACGTGACGGGGGTGAACCAGCAGAAGAAGGGCGGGCTGTACCACGATTCGGCGTGGGTCGAGCACAGTGACGCCGAGACCTCGACCGGCAACGTCTACCTGGACGCGCAGGCGCACGGCGGGGACGACCAGGTGCTCCGGCCGTCCTCGGTACCGGACGCCCAGCCGATGATCGCCAGCGCCCTGTGCGCGACGGTCGACGCGAAGGCCACCTCGCCCTCGAAGGGGCCGGAGCCGACGTCGGTGGGGCGGCCGGACGTCCCGTCGGTGCCGGGGGTGACGGACCCTTCCGTTCAGGCTTCGGGGTCGCCCTCCGCGTCCCCGTCCCCCTCGCCGTCGCCGTCACCGTCGCAGTCCGCGGGGCACGGCGCCCCGCCCTCCTCCGGCTCCCCGAACTCCCCCTCCCCCGGCCGCCCCACGAACGGCGGGAACCCGCAGCCGTCGGCGAGCGCCCCGCGGCAGCCGCAGCCCCCGGCGGTGGAGATCCGGCAGCCGGGCAGCGGCGGGCAGTTGCGGCGGGGCTGCGAGGAGGAGTTCTCCGCCTCGGCGCGGACCCGGCCGGGTGACCGGGCCCTCACCGATCCGCAGTACACGTCCTGGCGGCTGAAGGGCCCGAACGGCCCGGTGGCGGTGGGGGCGGGCCCGTCGGGCGGCTTCCTGGTGCCGCTGCTGCCCGACGGGACGTATCCGCTGGTGTTCACCGCGACCGACCCGGACAGCGGGCTGACGGCCAGTGCCCAGGTGTCGGTGCGGATCGTCGGCTGTATCCGTTAGGCCCCGCGCACGCGCAGGGTGCGGGCCAGGTCGTCGAGCTGGTCGACGAGGACGCGGCGCAGCATCGGGATGACCTCCGGGTCCTCCAGGGCGGCGTGGCCGGCCCGGAGGTTGGCCTCGTCGGCGTGGTGGACGGGGAAGGCCCAGCGGCCGGCGGCCTCGCCGATGGCGGGGCCGCGGCGGGCTCCGACGGCGATCGCCTCGGGGTAGTAGCGGGCGACGTAGTCCCGTACGAGTTCGGTCTGTTCGGGCTGCCAGAAGCCCTGGGCGGTGGCGCTGAACAGGTAGTTGGACAGGGTGTCGTCCTGGAAGAGGCGCTGCCAGGCGGCGGCCTTGGCCTCGGGGGTGGGCAGGGCGGCGCGGCAGCGGGCGGCGCCCTGCTGGCCGGTGGCGCTGGGGTCGGCGGCGAGGGCGGCGTCGATGGCGTCCTCGTCGACGGCGCCGAGGACGGCGAGGCGGGCGAGGATGCGCCAGCTGAGCTCGGGGTCGAGTTCGGGGCCGCCGGTGACGGTGCCGTCGGCGAGCCAGGCGGCGATGGTGTCGGGCTGGGTGGCGCTGTCGATGAAGGCGCGGACGGCGGCGAGGCGCAGGCCGGGTTCGGTGCCGTCCTCGGTGCGGCGCAGGAGGTCGCGGGCGATGGTGGTGAGGGTGGCGAGGGCTGCGGTGCGTGCGCTCGGGGCGGTGTAGAGGTCGGCCACCTGGTGGCGGGCGAAGGCGAGGACGCCCTGGACGACGGCGAGGTCGCTCTCGTCGGGGAGGTGGGCCTCGGCGGTGGCGAGGTAGGCGGCGGGTTCGAGTTCGCCGTCGCGGACCATGTCGCGCAGGGAGCCCCAGACGACGGCGCGGGTGAGCGGGTCGGGGATGCGGGAGAGGCCGCGCAGGGCGGTTTCGAGGGAGGTCGTATCGAGGCGGACCTTGGCGTAGCTGAGGTCGCCGTCGTTGAGGACGAGGAGGTCGGGGCGGGGGCCGGAGCCGGAGAGGACCTCGTCGCTGGGGACGTCGAGGTCGAGGAGGTCGGTGCGGTCCAGGAGGCCGTCGGCGGCGCGGGTGTAGGTGCCGGCGGTGATCCGGTGGGGGCGGCTGCCGTGGCGGTCGACGGTGAGGGTCCAGCCGCCGGTGCTCTCCTGGATGCGGGGGGTGAGGGTGTCGATCCCGGTGGTGCGCAGCCAGATGTCGGCCCAGGCGTGGACGTCGCGGTCGGTGTGGGCGGCGAGGGAGTCCACGAAGTCGGCGAGGGTGGCGTTGGCGAACTTGTGCCGGGCGAAGTGGGTGTTGATGCCGGCGAGGAAGTCCTTCTCGCCGAGCCAGGCGACGAGCTGGCGCAGGGCGGAGGCGCCCTTGGCGTAGGAGATGCCGTCGAAGTTGAGGAGGGCCGAGGCGGTGTCGGGGACGTCGTCGGGGCCGGGGGCGACGGGGTGGGTGGAGGGGCGCTGGTCGGCGGCGTAGCCCCAGGGCTTGCGTTCCATGCCGAACTCGGTCCAGGTGCCGGTGAAGCGGGTGGCTTCGGTGAGGGTCTGGTAGCCCATGTACTCGGCGAAGGACTCGTTGAGCCAGATGTCGTCGAACCAGGCGAGGGTGACGAGGTCGCCGAACCACATGTGGGCCATCTCGTGGGCGATGACCATGGCGCGGCGCTGGCGTTCGGTGTCGGTGACGGCTGAGCGGAAGACGAACTCGTCGCGGAAGGTGACCAGGCCGGGGTTCTCCATGGCGCCGGCGTTGAACTCGGGGACGAAGGCCTGGTCGTAGGAGTCGAAGGGGTAGGGCTCGGTGAACTTCTCGTGGTAGCGGTCGTAGCAGGCGGTGGTGACGGAGAGGATCTCGTCGGCGTCGGCGTCGAGGTGGGGGGCGAGGGACTTGCGGCAGTGGATGCCGAAGGGGAGTCCGGCGTGTTCGGTGGTGACGCTGTGCCAGGGGCCGGCGGCGACGGCGGCGAGGTAGGTGGAGATGACGGGGGTGGGGGCGGAGGTCCAGACGCCGGCGCCGTCGCCTTCGCGGTCGCCGGTGCGGGTGGTGGTGCCGTTGGCGAGGACGGTCCAGTGGGCGGGGGCGGTGACGGTGAACTCGAAGACGGCCTTGAGGTCGGGCTGGTCGAAGGCGGGGAAGACGCGCTGGACGTCGTCCATGAACATCTGGGTGTAGACGTACGTCTCGCCGTCGGCGGGGTCGGTGAAGCGGTGGAGGCCCTCGCCGGTGCGGGAGTAGCGCATGCGGGCGTCGACGCGCAGCTCGTGGGGGCCTTCGGCCAGGCCGGTGAGCGGGAGGCGGTTGCCGGTGAGGCCGGCGGGGTCGAGGGGCCGGCCGTCGAGCGTGGCGGAGCGCAGTTCCTCCGGCTTCAGTTCCACGAAGGTGTCCGCGGGGGTGCGGGCGCTGAAGCGGATGACGGTGGTGGACTCGAAGGTCTCGTCGCCGGTGGTGAGGTCGAGGGTGACGGCGTAGTGGTGGACGTCGAGGAGCTGGGCTCGGAGCTGCGCTTCGTTGCGCGTCAGTGCGGACATGGGGCCATGCTGCCGGATGGGCCGCCGCCGTCCTAGGCCGATTCGGGCGGGGAAGGGCGGGGAAGGGCGGGGAAGGGCGGGGGGCGGGCGGGGTCGCCCGCCCCCGGGCCGGTCACTCCTCGCCGGCGGCGATGGTCTCGTGGTGGCGGATGACCTCGGCGATGATGAAGTTGAGGAGCTTCTCGGCGAAGGCCGGGTCGAGCTTGGCGTTCTCGGCGAGCTGGCGCAGCCGGGCGATCTGGCTGGCCTCGCGGTTCGGGTCGGCGGGCGGCAGCTGGTGGCGGGCCTTGAGGTGGCCGACCTGCTGGGTGCACTTGAAGCGTTCGGCGAGCATGTGGACCACGGCCGCGTCGATGTTGTCGATGCTGTCGCGCAGGCGGGCCAGTTCGGCGGTGACGTTCTCGTCGATCGCGTCGGGGTCGGTGCCGCTGTCGCGGTCGCTGGTGTTCATGGTCGACGAGCTTACGTGGCGGTCGGGCGTGTCACCGCTGGTATGTCGCTGGGTGAGACGGGCGGCGCGGCGGTGGTTCACAGGGGCAGGGTGGCGGTGACGAGCCAGCCGCCTTCGGGGGCGGGGCCGGCGGTGAGGCGGCCGCCGAGGGCTTCGGCGCGTTCGGTCATCCCGGCGAGTCCGTAGCCGCCGCCCCGGGCCTTCTCGGAGAGCCGGGCGGGGTGTCCGCCGTCGTCGGCGACGCGGACTTCGAGGCCTGCGGGGACGGTGCGCAGGCCGATGCGGACGGCGGTGGCGGTGGCGGCGTGTTTGCCGATGTTGGTGAGGGCTTCGAGGACGATGCGGTGGGCGGTGGCGGCGACGTCGCCGGGGACGCGGTCGTCGAGGCCCTGCTCGATGTAGAGGACGACGGGCGGTCCGGCGAAGCGGCGGGCGAGGTCGCGGATGTCGGCGAGGCCGGCGACGGGGGCGGTGGCGGGGGCCGTGGGGGTGCCGTCGTCCTCGCGGAGGATCCGGACGAGGCGGCGCATGGAGCCGAGGGCCTCGTCGCCGGCGGTCTCGATGCGGCCGAGGACCTCGGCGGCGCGTTCGGCGGTGACGCGGGTGAAGCGGGCGGCGCGGGCCTCGACGACGATGCCGGTGACGTGGTGGGCGACGAGGTCGTGGAGTTCGCGGGCGAGTTCGAGGCGTTCGGCGGTGCGTACGGCCTGCAGTTCGCGCAGCCGCTGGACGGACTGGAGGCGCAGCAGGAGCGAGTAGGCGGTGACGACGACGGTGAGGACGGAGAAGAGGAGGGTGAAGCGGCCGGGGTCGCTGTCGCGCACGGGTACGGCCATGCAGCCGAGGCCGAGGAGGGGGCCGAGGACGGCGGCGGTGCGGGCGCGGGCCCGCAGCAGGACCTGGGAGAGGAGGACGAGGAGGGCGACGGCCTCGCCGGCGCCCCAGACGACGGTGGGCCGGTCGCCGAGGACGAGCAGGAGGGTGACGGTCCAGGTGGTGGCGGCGGCGAACCAGGCGCGGGCGAGGAGGGGCAGGCCGGGCCAGGGGGCGGCGCTGAGGCAGACGAGGACGCCGGAGGCCCAGACGGCGGCGTGCGGGGCGCTGGGCTGGCGGGCCAGGACGACGCCTTCGAAGGAGACGAGGGCCAGCAGGAGCACGGAGAACAGCAGCCGGATGCCGCCGGCGGCGCGCGGGTGGCGGCGGGCCCAGGAGGCGAGGGGGCTCACGGGGGTTCAGGGGGTGGTGGCGGCGAGGCCGGTCTCCCAGGCCCAGGCGGCGATCTCGACGCGGTTGCGGGCGGTGATCTTGGCTTGGACGTTGGCCAGGTGGCTCTTGACGGTGGACAGGGAGACGTACAGCTCGGCGGCGATCTCGGCGTTGGTCAGCCCGCGGGCGAGGCAGCGCACGACGTCCTGTTCGCGTTCGGTGAGGGGTTCGGAGGGGCGGCGGGCGGCCTGGGCTCCGGCCATGCGGGGGGCCATCTCGCGCAGCAGGCGGACGGTGATGGCGGGTGAGACGAGGGCGTCTCCGGCGGCGGCGGCGCGTACGGCCTCGACCAGCATGGCGGGGCTGGCGTCCTTGAGGAGGAAGCCGGAGGCGCCGCCGTGGAGGGCCGCGTGGACGTACTCGTCGAGGTCGAAGGTGGTGACGATGACGATGCGGGGGGTGTCCCGGCCGGAGAGGCGGCGGGTGACCTCCAGGCCGTCGAGGCGGGGCATGCGGATGTCGAGGAGGAGGACGTCGGGGCGGTGGGCTGCGACGGCGTCGAGGGCGGCCTGTCCGTCGGGGGCGTCGGCGACGACCTCGATGTCGGGCTGGCTCTCGAGGATCATCCGGAAGCCGGTCCTGACCATGTCCTGGTCGTCCGCGATGACCACTCTGATCGTCATGCGCCGCCTGCCCCACTGTCGCCCGCTGCCGCCGGTGGGTCCGCCCCGGCGGGCGCCGGGGTGTCCCCGTCCCATGGGACCCGGGGGTGGGGCGGGGCGCAACCGGACGGCCGGGGGCTCGCCCTTCCGGCCGGGTCGGGTCCGGCCGGAAGGGCGAGGTGGGTGGGTGGGGCCGCTGTGCGGTGGTTACAGGCCGGCGGCGGCGCTGCGGATGTCGGCGGCGAAGGTGGAGACCTCGGAGTAGACCCCGGGGTACCCGGCGCGGGCGCAGCCCTCGCCCCAGCTGACGATGCCGACCTGGATCCAGGCGTTGTTGTTGTCGCGGCGGAACATGGGGCCGCCGGAGTCGCCCTGGCAGGTGTCGGTGCCGCCCTGGTCGTAGCCGGCGCAGATCTCGTCGGAGGGGACGAGGGAGCTGCCGTAGGCGGCCTGGCAGGCGGCGTCGGAGACGAAGGGGACGGTGGCCTTGAGGAGGTAGCGCTGCTGGGCCCCGCCTTCGCGGGCGGCGCCCCAGCCGGCGACGGTGAAGGTGCCGTTGTCGTAGGCCTTGGTGTCGGCGATCTTCAGGGTGGGGAGGTTGATCGGCTGGGCGAGCTTGATGAGGGCCCAGTCCTTGCCCTGGCCGTTGTAGCCGGGGGCCTGGAGCACCTTGGTGGACTTGACCTTGATCGCGCTGCTGCTCTGGAGGTCGACGACGCCGGCGGTGGCGGTGATGGAGGTGTTGTTGCCGGATCCGTTCACGCAGTGGGCGGCGGTGAGGACGATCTGCTGGGTGTAGAGGGCGCCGCCGCAGCCCATGGAGAGGCGGACCATGAAGGGGAACTCGCCCTGGGCGGCGCGGGTGCCGCCGACGACGGGGGTCGGGGAGGCGCTGGCGCCGGTGGGCTGGAGGCTGACGGCGGCGAGGGCGACGGCGCCGACGGCGAGGCCGCGCTTGAGGATTTTGGCAAGGGTGGACACGGTCAACACACTGCCTTTCGTGGGGGGTTGGGCTGTGCGTGCCATCCGATGAATGACGAGTCCATGACACATCGGTGGCCGCGACGGCAACAAGGACGCCTTTTCGGACAATCCCCCGCCGCCGCGCGGCGCCGTGACGGGGATTCACCCCACGGCCACGAAAAGTTTCCTACCGGCCAGTAGACACGGGTGGGATTCTGGCCAACCCTGGGCACGTACATGCCAAGCCCGCATGCCTGCCGAGCTGTTCCGAGGAGCGCCCCCACATGCGCAGCACCCGCCGCACCCGCACGTCCCGTACCGCCGCCGCCACCGTGGCCGCGGCGGCCGCCGTGATGACCCTGCTGCCGGCCGGCGCCGCCGCCGCGGCCCCCGCCGCCGCGCCCGCGTCCGCTCCCGCGGCGGTCACGGCCTCGGCTCCGGGCGGCAACGCGGCGATCCTCGGCATCGACTACGCCACCTGGCAGCGCGACGTGGCCGCCGTGGTCGACGCCGCCCGCCCCGCCATCGAGCAGCGGATCGCGGCCTCCCCGGCCGGCGAGAAGCCCGCCATCGTGCTGGACATCGACAACTCCTCCCTGGAGACGGACTTCCACTGGTTCTGGACGTTCCCGACCCCGGCGATCGAGAAGGTCCGCGCGCTGACGCAGTACGCCAACGAGCGCGGGGTCGCGATCTTCTTCGTCACCGCCCGCCCGGGGATCGTCTACTCCCTGACCGAGCGGAACCTGAAGGCGGTCGGCTACCCGGTGACCGGGCTGTACGTCCGCGACCTGCCGGCCCTGTTCGGCCAGGTCAGCGCCTACAAGACGGCCAAGCGCGCCGAGATCGAGGCGCGCGGCTACACGATCATCGCCAACATCGGGAACAACGAGAGCGACCTGGTCGGCGGCCACGCCGAGCGCACCGTCAAGCTCCCGGACTACGGCGGCAAGCTGTCCTGACCCCGGCGCCCGCGGATCCGTTCGCCGAAACGGTTCGGGACACCGGTTTCGCGACGCCGCCGCGGCGGGTAGTCATACCCCATCGCACGAGTGCCGGGCCCGGCCCCTCGCCAGGGGGCCGGGCCCGTCGCCCGTTTCTCAGCCGGTCACACCCTCACGCCGTCACGGCGTCTTCGGCGCCGGGCAGGTCTGCCAGGCCAGGTGGTAGAGCGTGCTGACGCTGGTGTCGGTGGAGTCCATGGCCATGAAACTGGTGGTCGTCTGCGGGTTCGAGGTGCCGGCGTTCACCCGCAGCTCGGTGTTGATGTTGAAGTTGCGCTTCTCTCCGCAGGGGGCCCAGACCAGGTCCGCGTAGTCGGTCTTGTCGCTGGTCTGCCAGTTGTCGTTCAGCGGTCCGTTGAAGGTGTGGGTGCGCTGGGTGGTCTGCGGCATCCCCTGGAAGTAGTAGTTCGCCCTCTCCTGGCCCGAGGCTCCGGGCTGGAGGAACGCGAACCCCCGGTAGTCCGCCTGGACGATCGCGTAGGTGAACCCGGACGGCACGTGGACGCGCAGGTTGAGCTGGCAGTTCTTGCGGAAGGCCGTGGGCGGGGCGCCCGGGCCGACCTGGGCGAGGTAGTCGCTGTAGGTGACGGTGAAGGCCGTGTTGTCGGGGGCCACGGCCACTTCGGCGGTGCCCTCGCGGCAGCCGGAGCCGTTCACGGTGGCGAGCTCGATCACGATCTTGTCGGGCGGGACGGTGATCCGCGGACGGCCGGCGCCGTCCGGGGCCGCGGCCCCCGCGGGGGCGGACGTCGCGATGAGGGCGGCGGCCGCACCGGCGGTGAGCAGGGTGCGGGACAGGCGAGGGGACATCGGTGTCACTCCTGACTCCTGGCTCCTGGGTCCCGGCCTGGGGCCGGGGCCTCCTGCGACTGGGGGAACCCCGCGTCAGGCCGCGGGGCACTCCTTCCACTCGAAGTGGTAGACCGTGCTGACGCTGCCGTCCGTCGAGTCCATGCTCATGAAGCTGAGGTTCTGCGAGCCCGAGGTGCCGGCGTAGACCCGCAGTTCGGTGTTGACGTTGAGGTTGCGCTCCTCGCCGCAGGGGGCCCAGACCAGGTCGGCGTAGTCGGTCTGGTCGCTCGCCTGCCAGTTGTCGGTGAGGGGGCCGTTGAACTGGTGGGTGCTGCGGGCCGTCTGGGCGCTGCCCTGGAAGTAGTAGTTCGCGCGTTCCTGGCCGTAGGCGCCGCGCTGGAGGTGGGCGAAGCCGCGGTAGTCGGCGCGGGCGATGGCGTACGTGAACCCCTGCGGGACGTGGATGCGCAGGGCCAGCTGGCAGTTCTTGCGGAAGTCCGTCCCGCCGGAGCCGGCGCCCGTCTGGGCGAGGTAGTCGCTGTAGGTGACGGTGAAGGCCGTGTTGTCGGAGGCGGCGGCGACGCCGGCGGTCCCCTGGGGGCAGCCGGAGCCGTTGACCCCGGCGACCTCGACGGTGACGCGGCCGGGCGGGGGGACGGTGGGGGTGTCGGACGGGGTCCCCGCGTGGGCGGGGGCGGGGCCGGCGAGGGCCGTCAGGGCCGTGACGGCGGCGCCGAGCGCGATTCTGCGGAGGGGCATGAGGGGTCTCCGTTCGTGCGGAGGGGAGCCCGGTTTGGGCATGCACATGCCACCACGCTGCCGCTGGGTGGGGGAGGGTTCGATACGGCCAACGGGGGGCGCGGGGGCTTCGGTCCGTACCGGCTGGCCGGATTCGGCGACCGGTCGCCGGCCCCCGGGCCGGTCGGCGGAGTGCGCGTGCCGCGCGGGCCTCCCCCGCCGCACCCCGGGATGTCCGGAACCCGGGGCCCGGGCACCGCTGCGCGGGGCGAGATCCCCTACCCACCCTTCGCCCGTTCCCCGGGGCTCCGCCCCGGACCCCGCGCCTCAAACGCCGGCGGGGCTGGATTTCGCGCAGCGAAATTCCAGCCCGCGCGGCGATTGAGCGCACGGGCGCGAAGCGCACGTACGGGGTCCGGGGCCCGCCCCGGGAAACGGAGAAAGGGCGGGGCGGGGACACGCTCCGCGCAGCGGCACCCGGCACCCGCCCGCTAGCGGGATCCGTACGCCGGGAGCGGCGGCCGCGACGCGGCCAGGAGCTTGGCGGCGACCTCCCCCGCCTCCCCCGGCGTCCAGCGGGACCCGCGGTCGGCGGTGGGGCCCGGCCGCCAGCCCTCCATCACCGTGATCCGCCCGCCCTCCGCCTCGAACACCCGCCCCGTCACCCCGGCGGACGCCTCCGCGCCCAGCCACACCACCAGCGGGGACACGTTCTCCGGCGCCATGGCGTCGAAGGCCCCCGCCTCCGGGGCGGCCATCGTCGCCGCGAAGGTCTCCTCCGTCATCCGGGTCCGCGCCGCCGGGGCGACGGCGTTGACCTGGACCCCGTACCGGCCCATCTCCGCCGCCGCCACCAGCGTCAGCCCGAGGATCCCCGCCTTGGCCGCGCTGTAGTTGCCCTGGCCCACGGAGCCCAGCAGCCCCGCGCCCGAGGAGGTGTTGACGACCCGGGCCGCGACCGGCCGGCCGGCCTTCGCCTCGGCCCGCCACCAGGCGGCCGCCGCCCGCAGCGGCAGGAAGTGGCCCTTGAGGTGGACCCGCATCACCGCGTCCCAGTCCTCCTCCCCGAGGTTGACCAGCATCCGGTCCCGCAGGAACCCGGCGTTGTTGACCAGGGTGTCCAGCCGACCGAAGGCGTCCAGGGCGCAGGCCACCAGCGAGTCGGCCCCCTCGGTGGTGGCCACGTCCCCGCCGTGCGCCACCGCCTCGCCGCCCAGCGCCCGGATCTCCTCCACCACGAGGGCGGCCGGTCCGCCGGGTTCGGGGAGGCCGTCGAGTCCGACCCCGAGGTCGTTGACGACGACCCGCGCCCCCTCCGCCGCGAAGGCCAGGGCGTGGGCCCGGCCCAGCCCCCGGCCGGCGCCCGTCACGATGACCACACGTCCGTCCACGATGCCCATGCCCGCTCTCCTCACAGTCGATCCCCGTCCGTCCGTACCCCGCCCGCCCCGTCCGCCCGGTTGGCCGTCGACGCCGCCAGGAACGCCGGGCGTTCCCCGCCCCCGTGCACCAGCAGGCTGGCCCCGCTCACGTACGCCGCCCGGTCCGAGGCCAGGAACACCGCCGCCTCCCCCACGTCCGCGGGCTCGGCCAGACGGCCCAGCGGGACGGTGGCGGCGACGGCCGCGACGCCCGCCGCGTCCCCGTAGTGCAGGTGCGACAGCTCCGTGCGGACCATGCCGAGGACGAGGGAGTTGACCCGTACCTCGGGGGCCCACTCGACGGCCATCGAGCGGGCCAGGTTCTCCAGGCCCGCCTTGGCCGCTCCGTACGCAGCCGTGCCCGGCGAGGGGCGGGTCCCGCTGACGCTGCCGATCATCACCACCGAGCCCCGGCTCTCGCGCAGCCACGGGTAGGCGGCCAGCGAGGCCGTCATCGGCGCCACCAGGTTGAGGGCGACGACCCGCGCGTGCCGCTGCGCACCGCCCTCCCCCAGCAGCCGGTACGGGGTCCCGCCCGCGTTGTTGACCAGGCAGTCGAGCCGCCCGTACCGCCCCGCGACCCCGTCGAGGAACTCCCCGACGGCGGCCGGGTCGCGCAGGTCCACGGAGGTGAAGGCGGCCTCCCGGCCGCCCTCCGCCACCGGCCGGTCCGGCGGGCGCCGGGCGCAGACGGCGACCTCGGCCCCGGCCGCGAGGAACGAGCGGGCGATCCCGGCGCCGACGCCCCGGGTTCCGCCGGTGACGACCACGACCCTCCCCTTGAGCTCCATCGGCTGCTACCTTCCTCACCTAACAAATGTTTGGTGGAAAGGTAGCTGATCCGCTCATGGGTGTCTCCACCTCCAGCCCGGACAAGGGCATCGCACTCGTCACAGTGGACTTCCCGCCCGTCAACGCCCTCCCCGTACACGGCTGGTACGAGCTCGCCGACGCCGTGCGCGCCGCCGGCCGCGACCCCGAGGTGCGCTGCGTGGTCCTGGCGGCCGGCGGCCGGGGCTTCAACGCCGGGGTCGACATCAAGGAGATGCAGCGCGACGCCGGCCACGCCGCGCTCGTCGGCGCCAACCGGGGCTGCTACGAGGCCTTCGCCGCCGTCTACGAGTGCGAGGTGCCGGTGGTCGCGGCCGTGCACGGCTTCTGCCTGGGCGGCGGCATCGGCCTCGTCGGCAACGCGGACGCGATCGTCGCCTCCGAGGACGCCGTCTTCGGGCTGCCCGAACTGGACCGGGGGGCCCTCGGCGCCGCCACCCACCTGGCCCGGCTCGTCCCGCAGCACCTGATGCGCGCCCTCTACTACACCTCGCGCACCGCCACCGCCGCCGAACTGCACGCCCACGGCTCGGTCTGGCGGGTGGTCCCCCGTGCGGAGCTGTCCGCCGCCGCCCTGGAGCTGGCGGCCGAGATCGCGAAGAAGGACGGCACCCTCATCCGGCTGGCCAAGGCCGCCATCAACGGCATCGACCCCGTCGACGTGCGCCGCAGCTACCGCTTCGAGCAGGGGTTCACCTTCGAGGCCAACCTCAGCGGGGTGGCCGACCGGGTCCGCGACACCTTCGGGAAGGGACAGGAGGAAACCCCGTGACGGACAAGACCATGACCCCCGACGAGGTCGTCGGGCGGCTGCGCAGCGGGATGACCCTGGGCATCGGCGGCTGGGGCTCCCGGCGCAAGCCGATGGCCCTGGTGCGGGCACTGCTCCGGTCCGAGATCACCGATCTCACCGTGGTCTCGTACGGCGGCCCCGACGTCGGGCTGCTCGCCGCCGCCGGCCGGATCCGCCGCCTGATCGCCCCCTTCGCCACCTTGGACTCCGTCCCGCTGGAGCCGCACTTCCGGGCCGCCCGCGAGAGCGGCTCCCTCACCCTCACCGAGTACGACGAGGCCATGTTCATGTGGGGCCTGCACGCCGCCGCGAACCGCCTGCCCTTCCTCCCCGTCCGGGCCGGCCTCGGCTCCGACGTCATGCGGGTCAACCCGGAGCTGCGCACCGTCACCTCCCCGTACGACGACGGCGAGGAGTTCGTCGCCGTCCCCGCCCTGCGCATGGACGCCGCCCTGGTCCACCTCAACCGCGCCGACCGCCTCGGCAACGGCCAGTACCTGGGCCCCGACCCGTACTTCGACGACCTCTTCTGCGAGGCCGCCGACACCGCGTACGTCTCCTGCGAGCAGCTGGTGGAGAGCGCCGAGCTGGCCAAGTCCGGCCCCCCGCAGTCCCTGCTGGTCAGCCGGCACTCGGTCACCGGGGTGGTGGAGACCCCGAACGGCGCGCACTTCACCTCCTGCGCGCCCGACTACGGCCGGGACGAGGCCTTCCAGAGGCTGTACGCGACCACCCCCTGGCCCGAGTTCGCCGCCCGCTTCCTCTCCGGGGCGGGCGAGCACGACTACCAGAGCGCCGTCCGGACCTGGCAGGAGGAGCAGCGATGACCACCCGCGCCGAGTACTGCGTGATCGCGTGCGCCGAGGCCTGGCGCGGCGACGGGGAGGTCCTGGCCAGCCCGATGGGCCCGATCCCCGCCTTCGGGGCCCGGCTGGCCAAGCGGACCTTCTCCCCCGACCTGCTGCTGACCGACGGCGAGGCCATGCTGGTCGGCCTGGACGGGACGGTCGAGGGCTGGCTCCCGTACCGCCGCCACCTGGCGATGGTCACCGGCGGGCGGCGGCACGTGATGATGGGCGCCAGCCAGATCGACCGGTACGGCAACCAGAACATCTCCTGCGTCGGCGACTGGGAGCGGCCCGCCCGCCAGCTGCTCGGAGTGCGCGGCGCCCCGGTCAACACCCTCAACAACCCCGTCAGTTACTGGGTGCCCCGGCACTCCCCCAGGGTGTTCGTCGAGCGCGTCGACATGGTCAGCGGGGTGGGGTACGACCGCGCGGAGGCGGCCGGCCCCTCGGCGTCCCGGTTCCACCGGCTGCCGCGCGTGGTCAGCGACCTCGGGGTCTTCGACTTCACCGGCCCCGGCCGCTCGATGCGGCTGGCCTCCGTGCACCCCGGGGTCACGGTGGAGGAGGTCCGCGCGGCCACCGGGTTCGAGCTCGCGGTCGCCGCCGACGTCCCGCACACCCGCGAGCCCTCCGCCGAGGAGCTGCGGCTGATCCGCGAGGTGATCGACCCCGAGGGCCTGCGCGAGCGGGAGGTGCGGGGCTGACATGGCGGCGAAGGAGCTGGACACGGCGTTCACCAAGCTGGTCGGGGTCCGGTACCCGATCGTGCAGACGGGCATGGGCTGGGTGGCCGGCCCGCGCCTGGTGTCGGCGGCGGCCGAGGCGGGCGCGCTGGGCATCCTGGCCTCGGCGACGATGACGACCGATCAGCTGAGGGCGGCGGTCCAGGAGGTGCGCTCCCGCACGGACGCGCCGTTCGGGGTCAACCTGCGGGCGGACGCCGGGGACGCGGCCGAGCGGGTCCGGCTGATCATCGACGAGGGCGTGCGGGTGGCCTCGTTCGCGCTGGCCCCGTCCCGGGAGCTGATCGCCCGGCTGAAGGACGCGGGGGTGGTGGTGATCCCCTCGGTGGGGGCCCGCCGGCACGCCGAGAAGGTCGCGGCCTGGGGCGCCGACGCGGTGATCGTGCAGGGCGGGGAGGGCGGCGGCCACACCGGGGAGGTGGCCACGACGGTGCTGCTGCCGCAGGTGGTCGACGCGGTGGACGTCCCCGTCGTCGCGGCGGGCGGTTTCCGCGACGGGCGCGGGCTGGTCGCGGCCCTGGCGTACGGGGCCTCCGGCATCGCGATGGGCACGCGGTTCCTGCTGACCTCCGACTCCACCGTCCCGGACGCCGTCAAGGCCGAGTACCTGAAGGCGACCGTCAAGGACGTCACCGTCACCACCGCCGTGGACGGGCTGCCGCACCGGATGCTGCGCACCGAGCTGGTGGCCTCCCTGGAACGGGCGGGCCGTGCGCGGGCGCTGGCGCGGGCGGTGCGGCACGCGGCCGGGTTCCGGCGGCTGTCGGGGCTGTCCTGGTCCCGGATGGTGCGCGACGGCCTGGCCATGAAGCACGGCAAGGACCTGTCCTGGAGCCAGGTCCTGCTCGCCGCGAACACCCCGATGCTCCTCAAGGCGTCCATGGTCGAGGGCCGTACGGACCTCGGTGTCATGGCATCGGGCCAGGTCGCGGGGGTGATCGAGGACCTCCCGTCGTGCGCGGAGCTCGTCGACCGCGTCATGGCCGAAGCGCACGCCGTGCTGGACCGGCTGCACGCGTCCGGTCCGCACCCGCTCGGCACCCTGCCACCACCAGGGTGATCCCTTCTCCGTCACAGGAGTCGTCCGTATGAGACGTGCCCGCATCCGCCTGGCGACCGCGGTGACCGCCGCCGCGCTCGCCGTCGGTACCCTGCCCGCCGCCGCGTACGCGGCGGCGGCTCCCGCAGCCGCGGCCCGTACCAGGCACCACCAGCTCCAGTCGCCGTCCCAGGCGATCCGGCAGATCCCCCTCCAGGGCGCCGTCAACCTCCGGGACGTCGGCGGGTATTACACGTACACCGGCGGCCGGGTCCGCCAGGGGCTGGTCTACCGCTCCGACGCCCTGAGCAAGCTGACCGCGGCGGACATCACCACCGTCGCCGGTCTCGGCCTCACGAAGGCCGTAGACTTCCGCATTCCGCTGGAGCTCCAGTACGACGGCGCCGACAGGCTGCCGCCGGGGCTCACCGCCACCTCCCGCCCGGTCAGCGACCTGGGCCTGTACGGCACCCTGGTCGGCGCGATATCCAGCGGCGACCCCGTCAAGCAGGAGCAGATGCTCGGCGGCGGGCGGGCCGAGGCCTACATGCGGGACGTCTACCGCACGTTCGTGACGAGCCCCGAGAACCGGGCGCAGTTCGCGGCGACCCTGCGGGAGATCGCGGACGGGAACCAGGGCCCGCTGCTCTACCACTGCACGTCCGGCAAGGACCGGACGGGCTGGATGAGCTACGTCCTGCTGCGCGCGCTGGCCGTGCCGAAGGAGACGGCCGAGAGCGACTACCTGGCCTCGAACACCTTCCGGGCCGCGTACGACGCCCAGGTCCGGGCGGGTCTCAAGCAGTCGGGCCGGATGCAGAACCCGGACCTGCTGATCCCGCTCCAGGAGGTCCGCCAGGACTACCTGGACGCCGCGACGACGCGGATGGAGGCCGACTACGGGAGCTTCTACGGCTATCTGACCGACGGTCTGGGCCTGGACCTGCGCACGCTGTCGAAGCTGCAGGACAAGCTGGTGCGCTGACCCCCGGGGAAACGTGAAGGCGCCGGGCGGTGTTCCGCCCGGCGCCTTCACGTCGTTTCAGGGGGTGCGGGGGTCTCAGACCGCCCGGCGCCGGCCCTGGCCGGCCGAGCCGACCCGGCTGCGCGCCGAGGCCGCGGCCGCGCCGCCGCCGGAGGAGCCGCCCGTACCGCGCCGGGACTGGCCGGCGGAGCCGGAGCCCTGGCCGCCCTGGCCGCGCCGGGACTGGCCCGAGCCGGAGCCGGTGGGGGCCTGGCCGGTGCCGCCGGAGGCGCCGGAGCGGCGGCCGCGGCCGCCGGTGGCGGGGGCGCCGGCCGCGCCGGAGCGCTGGCCGCCGCCCGAGCGGCGGCGCGAGGAGCCCGAGCCGGAGCCCGAACCGGTGCGCGCCTTGGGCTGCGCGGGCTGCGGGACCTCCAGCACGACGGGGATGCCGGAGGGCTCGCGGGCGCCGGTCAGCTGGGCGAGCTCCTCGTCGGAGGACTTGATCTGCGCGGTGCGCGGGGAGATCCCGGCGTCCGACATCAGCCGGGTCATGTCGCGCTTCTGGTCGGGCAGGACCAGGGTGACCACGCTGCCGGACTCGCCGGCGCGGGCGGTGCGGCCGCCGCGGTGCAGGTAGTCCTTGTGGTCGGTGGGCGGGTCGATGTTGACGACCAGGTCGAGGTCGTCGATGTGGATGCCGCGCGCGGCCACGTTGGTGGCGATCAGCGCGGTGACCTCGCCGGTCTTGAACCAGTCCAGGGTGCGGTTGCGCTGCGGCTGGGAGCGGCCGCCGTGCAGGCCGGAGGCGCGCACGCCCTCGGCGAGGAGCTTCTTGACCATGCGGTCGACGCCGCGCTTGGTGTCGACGAACATGATGACCCGGCCGTCGCGGGCGGCTATGCGCGTGGCCACGGCCTTCTTGTCGGTCTCGTCCATGACGTAGAGGACGTGGTGCTCCATCGTGCTGACCGCGCCGGCGGACGGGTCGACGGAGAAGGCGACCGGGTCGGTCAGGAACATCTTGACGAGCCGGTCGACGTTCTTGTCGAGGGTCGCCGAGAACAGCATGGTCTGCCCGCCGGCCTCGACCTGCTTGAGCAGGGCGGTGACCTGCGGCATGAAGCCCATGTCGGTCATCTGGTCGGCCTCGTCGAGGACGGTGATCGAGACCTGCGAGAGGTCGGCGTCACCGCGGTCGATGAGGTCCTTGAGACGGCCGGGGGTGGCGACGAGCACCTCGGCGCCGCGGCGCAGGGCGCCGGCCTGCCGGTTGATGGACATGCCGCCGACGACGGTGGCGACGCGCAGGTTGACCGCCGTGGCGTACGGGGTCAGGGCGTCGGTGACCTGCTGGGCGAGCTCGCGGGTCGGTACGAGGACCAGCGCGAGCGGCGCCTTGGGCTGGGCGCGGCGGCCGTGGGTCCGGGCGAGCAGGGCCAGGCCGAAGGCGAGGGTCTTGCCGGAGCCGGTGCGTCCGCGGCCGAGGAGGTCACGGCCCGCGAGGGAGTTCGGCAGGGTCGCGGCCTGGATCGGGAAGGGTTCGGTCACGCCCTGGGCGGCGAGGGTCTTCAGCAGCGCCTCGGGCATGTCCATGTCCTCGAACGCGGCGATCGCCGGCAGCGCCGGGACGGTCGGCTCGGGCATGGTGAATTCCTGGGGCCGGGGGGCGGGGGCGGACTTCTGCCGTCCCGCACCAGCCTTCGGACGCCCCTGGGCCGCTCCTCGTCCCCGGGTGGGGCGGCGGCTGGGTCGTGCGGAGCTGGAGCTGGTCATGCGAGAAAGCCCTCCTGAAACCGGCACCGTCCTAGAACCGGCAGGTGCAAACAAAGGTCGAGACAGCAGACAAGCCGGGGCCCGCACCTCGCGGCGCGGACCCCGGCATGCTGAGGAAATTAGGCGGGGAGGATGTTCTCCGCCTGGGGGCCCTTCTGGCCCTGGGTGACGTCGAACGTCACGCGCTGGCCCTCCTGGAGCTCACGGAAGCCAGAGGTGGCGATGTTCGAGTAGTGGGCGAAGACGTCCGGGCCGCCGCCGTCCTGCTCGATGAAGCCGAAGCCCTTTTCCGAGTTGAACCACTTCACGGTGCCGTTAGCCATGTTGAATCTCCTGAGTAGGCGGCAAGGGCCCCATCCGGGAGATTCCGGCAAAAACAATAAAAGCGCCTGCGGAGCAATCCCGTCAGGCGCACATAAAGTTCATGGGTACCACAACTGCAACGCCACCAAGCTAGCACACCTTGCCGGGGTCTTGCTTCAATCTGCGGATGGCAGCGATCAAAGAGCCCTGGGGGCTCAGTGTGCTCGGCGCGGCGCGGGGCCGGGCCTGTGCGCGGCCCCGCCCCGCCGCGCCCCGCGCGGGCGGCCGGCTCAGAGGCGTTCGATGATCGTCACGTTGGCCTGGCCGCCGCCCTCGCACATGGTCTGGAGCCCGTAGCGGCCGCCGGTGCGTTCCAGTTCGTGCAGGAGCGTGGTCATCAGCTTCACGCCGGTCGCGCCCAGGGGGTGGCCCAGGGCGATCGCACCGCCGTTGACGTTCACCCGGGCGGGGTCGGCGCCCGTCTCCTTCAGCCAGGCCAGCACCACGGGGGCGAAGGCCTCGTTGATCTCGACCAGGTCGATGGCGTCCAGGGTCAGGCCGGTCTTCTTCAGGGCGTGCGCGGTGGCCGGGATCGGGGCCGACAGCATCCGGATCGGGTCCTCGCCGCGCACCGAGAGGTGGTGGATCCGGGCGCGCGGCGTGAGGCCGTGCTCGGCGACCGCCCGTTCGGAGGCGATCAGCAGGGCCGCGGCGCCGTCGGAGACCTGGGAGGAGACGGCGGCCGTGATCGTGCCGCCCTCGACGACCGGCTTCAGCCCGGCCATCTTCTCCAGGGTGGTGTCGCGGCGCGGCCCCTCGTCCACCCGTACGTCCCCGTACGGGACGGTCTCGCGCTCGAAGCGGCCCTCGTCGATCGCGCGGACCGCCCGCCGGTGGGAGGTGAGGGCGAACTCCTCCATGTCCCGCCGCGAGATCCCCCACTTCTCCGCGATGAGCTGCGCGCCGTGGAACTGGTTGACGGGGGCGTCGCCGTAGCGGGCGCGCCAGCCCGCCGAGCCCGCGTAGGGGCCCTCGGTGAGGCCGAGGGGTTCGGCCGCCTGCCGGGAGGCGAAGGCGATGGGGATCATCGACATGTTCTGGGTGCCGCCGGCGACGACCAGGTCCTGGGTGCCGGAGAGCACGCCCTGGGCGGCGAAGTGCACGGCCTGCTGGGAGGAGCCGCACTGCCGGTCGACGGTGACCCCCGGGACCTCCTCGGGCAGCCCGGCGGCCAGCCAGGCGGTCCGGGCGATGTCCCCGGCCTGCGGGCCCACCGTGTCGAGGCAGCCGAACACCACGTCCTCCACGGCGGCCGGGTCCACCCCGGTGCGCTCGACGAGCGCCTTGAGGACGTGCGCCCCCAGGTCCGCGGGGTGGACCTGGGACAGGCCGCCGCCGCGCCGCCCCACGGGGGTGCGTACGGCGCCGACTATGTAGGCCTCGGGCATCGGGGGGCTCCTCTGCTGGCTGCGGGGTTCTAGGGGCGTACGGCGATCCCGTCGAGCACCATCGACAGGTACTGGCGGGCGATCTCCTCGGGGCTGTGCTGTCCGCCCGGCCGGTACCAGGACGCCGCGACCCACACCGTGTCGCGCACGAAGCGGTAGGTGAGGCGGATGTCGAGGTCGGCCCGGAAGACCCGGGCGGCGACCCCCCGCTCCAGCGTCCCCAGCCAGGCCTTCTCGAACTTCACCTGCGAGTCGGAGAGGTAGTGGAAGCGGGGCTGCGCGGAGAGGGTGCGGGCCTCCTTCTGGTAGATCGCGACGGCGGCGCGGTGCCGGTCGATCTCCCGGAAGGACTCGGTGACGAGGGCCTCGATGGTCTCCCGGGGGCCGAGGCCGGCGGCGAGGACGGTGTCGTACCCGTCCCACAGCTCGTTCAGGAAGGCCGAGAGGATCTCGTCGAGCATCGATTCCTTGGAATCGAAGTGGTAGTAGAGGCTGCCGGCGAGCATCCCGGCGGCGTCGGCGATCTTGCGGACGGTGGTGGCGTTGTAGCCCTGGGCGGCGAAGACCTCGGCGGCGGTGTCGAGGAGCTCCCGGCGCCGCTCGGGCGAGGCGCTCACCTGAGGCTTCTTCTTCGCGCGCGGCTCTGCGGTCGGCTCTGCGGTCGGTTCGTTCGTTGGCACGGGCCCATTCTCGGCCTATGCGCGCTGGCTGCTGACGGAGACCGTCTCGCCCGTCATGTAGGACGAGTAGCCGCTGGCCAGGAAGACGATGACGTTGGCGACCTCCCAGGGCTCGGCGTACCGGCCGAAGGCCTCGCGGGCGGTGAGCTCGGCGAGCAGCTCCTCGCTGGTGACCTTCACCAGGTGCGGGTGCATGGCCAGGCTCGGGGCGACCGCGTTGACCCGTACGCCGAACTCCGCCGCCTCCAGCGCCGCGCAGCGGGTCAGGGCCATCACCCCGGCCTTGGCGGCGGCGTAGTGGGCCTGCCCGGTCTGGGCGCGCCAGCCGACGACGGAGGCGTTGTTGACGATGACGCCCGCGCGGCCGGAGTCCCTGAAGGCGCGCAGGGCGGCGCGGGTGCAGCGGAAGGTGCCGTTCAGGGTGACGTCGAGGACGCGGGTCCACTGTTCGTCGGTCATGTCGACGAGGTCGGCGGTGCCGCCGAGTCCGGCGTTGTTGACGAGGACGTCGAGGCCTCCGTGGAGCCGCTCGGCGTGCGCGAAGAGGGCCCGGACCTGGTCCTCGTCGGTGACGTCGCAGGGCAGGGAGGCGATCCGGTCCGCGCCGAACTCGGCGGCGAGGGCGGTCTCGGTCTCCTTCAGGCGGCGGGCGTGCGCGTCGCCGATCAGCACGCGGGCCCCCTCCTCCAGGAAGCGGCGGGCGGTGGCCCCGCCGATCCCGGCGCCGGCGGCGGCCGTGACGACGGCGGTGCGGCCGCGCAGCAGGCCGTGGCCGGGGACGTACGCGGGCGCCTCGTTGCGGAACTCCTCGACGCTGCTCATGGCCGTACGTTAACCTACCAAACACTTGTTAGGGAAGGCTCCCGAAGGAGGCGGACGGCTGATGGATCTCGACCACTCCCCCGAGGTGGCGGCCTTCCGGGCCGAGGCCCGGGCCTGGCTGCGCGCGCACGTGCCGGACGGCCCGCTGCCCTCGCTGGAGACGGAGGAGGGCTTCGCGGCGCACCGGGAGTGGGAGGCCGAGCTGTACGCGGACCGCTGGTCGGCGGTGTCCTGGCCCGAGGAGTACGGGGGCAGGGGCGCGGACATCGAGCGGTGGCTGGTCTTCGAGGAGGAGTACTGGGCGGCGGGCGCGCCCGGCCGGGTCTCGCAGAACGGGATCAGCCTGCTGGCCCCGACCCTCTTCGACCACGCCACGCCGGAGCAGCGGGCGCGGGTGCTGCCGTCCATGGCGAGCGGCGAGGTGGTCTGGGCGCAGGCCTGGTCGGAACCGGAGTCGGGCTCCGACCTGGCCTCGCTGCGGTCCCGGGCGGAGCGCACCGGGGGCGGCTGGCTGCTGTCGGGGCAGAAGACCTGGTCCTCGCGGGCCGCCTTCGCCGACCGGGCCTTCGGCATCTTCCGAAGCGACCCGGAGGCCGGGAAGCCCCACCGGGGGCTGACGTACCTGATGTTCGACCTGCGCGCGCCGGGCGTGACCGTACGGCCCGTCGGCCGGCTCGACGGCAAGCCGGCTTTCGCGGAGCTCTTCCTGGACCGGGTCTTCGTCCCCGACGAGGACGTGATCGGGGAGCCGGGGCAGGGCTGGCGGATCGCGATGTCGACCACCGGCAACGAGCGCGGGCTGACCCTGCGCTCCCCCGGCCGGTTCCTGGCGGCCGCCGGCCGGCTGGCCGCCCTGTGGCGGGAGCAGGGGGATCCGGCGGACACCGCGCTGCGCGACCGGGTCGCGGACGCGGTGGTCGGGGCGCGCGCCTACGAGCTGTTCACCTGGGCCGGGGCCACCCGCTTCGCGGCGGGCGGGGAGATCGGCGCCGAGTCCAGCCTGAACAAGGTGTTCTGGTCCCAGTACGACATCGCCCTGCACGAGACGGCCCTGGACCTGCTGGGTCCGGACGCGGAGCTGGCGGACGGGCCGTGGGCCGAGCCGTGGGTGTTCTCGCTGGCCGGGCCGATCTACGCGGGGACGAACGAGATCCAGCGCGACATCATCGCCGAGCGGCTGCTCGGCCTTCCGAAGGGCCGCCGCTGATGCGCTTCCTGCCGACCGGGGAACAGTCCGAATTCGCCCGGACCCTGCGCTCCCTGCTGGGCGCCGCCGAGGTCCCGGCGACCGCCCGGGCCTGGGCGGCCGGGGACCGGGGGCCCGGGCTGGCCCTGTGGTCCCGGCTGGCCGGTACGGGCCTGTGGGCGCTGGCCGCGCCGGAGGCGTACGACGGGCTGGGGCCGCTGCCGGTGGAGCTGGCGCTCGGCTTCGTGGAGCTGGGGCGGGCGGGGGTGCCGGGCCCGGTGGTGGAGACGGCCGCGGCGGCGGTACTGCTGGGGGAGCTGGCCCGGCTCGGCGAGGAGGGCCCGGCGAAACGCTTCCTCCCGGCCCTGATCGAGGGCACCGCCCCGGCCACCCTGACCCTCCCGGCCGGCTCCCCGTACGCCCTGGACACGGACGCGGCGGGGTACTGCTTCACGGTGACGGGGGCTGGGGCGGCGGCCCCGGGCGCGGGCGGGGCGGGGGCCTCCGGTGCGGACGGGGCAAGGGCCCCCGGTGCGACCCTGGGCGCGGCCCCGGGATCGGGGGCCGTCGAGCTGCGGCTGGCGGCGGGGTGGGGGGAGCGGCTGGCCTCGCTGGATCCGGTGCGCGGGCTGCACGTTCCCCAGCCGGGCGGGGAGGCGCTGGCGGCGGGTCCGGCGGTGGCGGCCGCCGCCGGGGCGGCCGCGCGGTGGGCGCGGCTGCTGACGGCGGCCCAGTGCCTGGGCGTCGGCGAGGCGCTCCTGGCCCGCACGGTGGAGTACGTGAAGCAGCGCACCCAGTTCGGGGTGCCCGTCGGGAGCTTCCAGGCGGTCAAGCACCGGCTGGCCGACACCCTGCTGGAGCTGGAGTTCGCCCGGCCGCTGCTGTGGGCGGCGGCGCTGTCCCTGTCGGACGCGGACGTCGCGGCGGCGAAGCTGACCGCCGGCGAGGCGGCGTACGCGGCCGCCCGCACCGCCCTCCAGCTGCACGGCGCGGTCGGCTACACGGAGGAGCTGGACCTGTCGCTGTGGCTGCGCAAGGCCCGGCCGCTGCGCGACGCGTGGGGCGGTCCGGCGGAGTGCCGGGCGGAGGTGGTGCGCCGGCTGCCTCAGACGACGGCCACGCGCAGGGTGACCACGTAGGCCTCCTCGACGGTCCCGTCGGGGAAGAGCTCCAGCAGCCGCGCCCGCTCGGCCCCGGTGAACTCCCGGGTGCCGGGCTCCCCGAGGAGGAGGAAGGCGGAGTGGCTGGCGAGGTTGGCGAGGTGCGCGTCCAGCGGGATCCGGCGCGACCAGCGGACCTCGCGGGTGGTGAGGCCGAGCTCCTGCGGATCCTCGCGCGGCTGGAGGCCTGCGGGCACCCCGAACAGCCGCGCGATCCGCTCGTCCTGCTCGGCGATCCAGGGGACGGAAGGGTCCAGGTCGTTCCACCACAGCGCGAGCGCCCCGCCGGGGCGCAGCACGCGGCGGGCCTCCGGGACGGAGCGGGCCGGGTCGGTCCAGTGCCAGGACTGGGCGTACGTCAGGAGGTCGAAGCCGCCGGTGGCGAGCGGCAGGCGGTCGCCGTCGCCGCGCACGACCGGGAGGGCGGGGTGCGCGCGGCGGAACTCGGCGGCCATGCCGTCGCCGGGCTCGACGGCGAGCACCCGGGCGCCGCGGGCGTGCAGCAGGGCGCTGGCGATGCCGGTTCCGGCGCCGACGTCCGCGACGCGGGCGCCGCGCAGCGGGGTGCCGGTGAGCGCCTCGACTTCGTCGAACAGGGCGTCGGGGTAGCCGGGGCGGGAGGCGTGGTAGAGGGCTGCGGCGGCGTCGAAGGACCGGGCACGAGTCGTCATCCCCCTATTCTTCGCAGCCCCACCCACCCCTGACGACCGCTTATCCCGCCGGGGCCGCTGCGCGGAGCGGGATCCCCTACCCGCCCTTCGCCCGTTCCCTGGGGCTCCGCCCCAGACCCCGCGCCTCAAACGCCGGCGAGGCCATGAATAGCCCGCGCGGCGTTTGAGCGCACGGGCTCGGAGCGCACGTCCGGGGTCCGGGGCTCGCCCCGGGAAACGGAGAAAGGGCGGGGCGGGGAGACACCCCCTCAGCGGCGCCGCCGCCGTCGCACCCGCCCCCGGAGCGACAGCCGCAGCAGGACGGCCGTCTGGAGCACCAGCAGCACCGCGAGCCCCGCCGGGGCGAGCACCCCGTCCCCCTCCCACACCGTGGCCCCGACCCGCGCGACCCCCACCGCGGTGAGCGCGACGAGGAACCGGGCCGCGAACTCCGCCTCGGTGCCGTGCGGTACGGCCGAGCCGGCCACGAACACCGCCAGCAGTACGGGGATCCACGGAGTCGCGGGATCCCGCAGCAGTGCGGCGGCCCCGAACTCCACGGCGAGGAGCAGGCAGTTGCGCAGGAGGAATCCAGGCATGGACACATCATGCCGGGGAAACCCGCGTGCGCACCCGCCCCCGATCCGCCTAAGATCGAACACAAGGGCGGGGTCGTAGCACAGAGGCAGTGCGCCTACACAGCATGGAGGAGGACGCCGGTTCGAATCCGGCCACCCCGCCCCCCTACTCGTCTACGATCGTCCGCAAGGACGGGGCCGTAGCACAGAGGTCGTTGCGCCTCCCTGCTCAGGAGGAGGACGCCGGTTCGAATCCGGCCGCCCCGTCCCCCTGCCCCCGCTCCCGCCGCCCCGTACCGGCCAGCCAGGCCGCCGCCCCCGCACGGGCCGCCACCGCGGCCGGCAGCGGCAGGCCGAGGAAGCCGTGGAAGACCCCCGGGTGGAGCCGGACCTCGCAGTCCACCCCCGCCTCCCCCAGCCGGCGCGCGTACTCCAGCCCCTCGTCCCGCAGCAGGTCGCAGTCGGCCAGGACGATCAGCGTGCGCGGCAGCCCGGACAGGTCCGGCGCGCGGAGCGGCGAGACGTGCGGATGGGCGGGGTCGCCGCCGTACTGGTCCCAGTACCAGGCCATGTGCGCGGCCGTGTGGAAGTGGCCCCGGCCGTACGCCGCCACCGACTCGAAGCCCATCGAGGCGTCCAGCGGCGGGTACACCAGCAGCTGGCCGGCGACCAGTTCCGGCGCCCGCAGCGCGGTGACGGCCGCCAGGTTGCCCCCGCTGGAGTCCCCCGCCACCACCACCCGCCCGGCGTCGCAGCCCAGCCGGTCCGCCTCGGCCCGGGCCCACAGCAGCACCGCCAGCGCGTCGTCGGCCGCCGCCGGCCAGGGGTGTTCGGGGGCCAGCCGGTAGCCGGCCGAGACGACCACCGCCCCCGAGGCCGCGGCCAGCTCGCGGCACAGGGCGTCGTGCGTGTCGAGCCCGCACATCACCCAGCCCCCGCCGTGGAGGTACACGACGAGCACCCGCCCCCGCTCCCCCGGCGCGGGATCGTAGACCCGCACCGGCACCCCGGAACCCACCCCCTCCCACACCTCCCCGGGCCACGGCGCCCCGCTCGCCTCCACCCGCCCCCGCCCGCCGGGCGACGGCCGCCCGTCCACCACCACCTCCGCCCCGCCCGGCGCCTCCGCCCCCGGCGCCCCGCGCCGCTCCGCGCCGGACGCGGCCACCGCCGCCCGCAGGGCCGTCACGTCCCCGGGGCCCGGGAAGGACGCGGACATCGCGTCGCACAGCCGCCGCGCCTCCGGCGACAGCCGGTCCCCCTTCACCGCGTCCCCGCTCATCGCGCCGTCATCCCCCCGTCGACCACGAACTCCGCCCCCGTCACGTACGAGGAGGCCTCCGAGCACAGGAACAGCACCAGCTCCCCCACCTCCTCCGGCCGCCCCATCCGCCCCAGCGGCACGTGCGACCAGTCCCGCCCCCCGACCGCGCCGGCCACCATCGGCGTGTCGATGGCGCCCGGGTGCACCGAGTTGACCCGGATCCCGTCCCCGGCCAGGTCCAGCGCCGCCGCACGGGTCAGCCCGCGCAGCCCCGACTTCGTCGACCCGTACGCCGCGTGGCCCGGGATCCCGACCAGCCCCGCCGTGGAGGAGACGTTGACGACGGAGCCTCCCCCGCCCGCCCGCAGCACCGGGGCCACCGCCCGGATGCCGAGGAACGGGCCCAGCAGGTTGACCCGCAGCAGCTCCTCGAAGCCCTCCGGGCTCTGCTCCTCGATGTGCGCGGTGCGCCACAGGGCGGCGTTGTTGACCAGTGCCGACACCGTCCCGAAGGCGGCCACCGCCTCCCGCACCACCCCGGCCCAGCTGCCCGCGTCGGTGACGTCGTGCCGTACGAAGAGCCCCCGGCCGCCCAGTTCCGCCGCGACCGCCCGGCCCTCCTCCTCCCGGACGTCCGTCACGACCACCCGCGCCCCGGCCCGCGCGCACAGCCGGGCCTCCTCGGCGCCCTGCCCGCGGCCGGCACCGGTGATGACGACGACCTTCCCGTCCAGCGAGATCACGCTTCCTCCATGCGCAAGGCGGGAGTTGCCCGTCACACCCGCACGCCATATGACTAATCGAAATACTTCTAGCAGGCACACCCATCAGGGGGAAGGGTCCCGGCGGATCCGGTCGTAGACTGCGCCGCATGGCAGACGAGACGGCAGAAGCGGCCCCCGGCGGGACGGCCCGGCGCGCGCTCCCCGCGACCAGCTGGGCGGTCCTCGGGCTGCTCTCCTTCGGCGAGGAACTCTCCGGCTACGACCTGAAGAAGTGGTCGGACTGGTCGTTGCGCTTCTTCTACTGGAGCCCCTCCTTCAGCCAGATCTACAGCGAGCTCAAGCGCCTGGAGAAGGCCGGTTACGCCTCCTCCCGGATGGTCGCCCAGGAGACCGGGACCCGCGACAAGCGGGTGTACCGGATCACGGACGAGGGCATGGACGCCGTACGCCACTGGGCGCGCGAGACGCCCGTCGACCCGCCGGTGCTCAAGCACGGGCCGATGCTGCGGCTGTGGCTGGGGCATCTGCTGGAGCCGGAGCAGATGCGCGAACTCCTCCTCCAGCAGCAGGAGTTCGCCGAGGGGATGCGGCTCGGCGCGGAGGCGGACGTGGCGGCCGCGCAGCAGGAGGAGGCCTGGGCGTACCCCACCCTCACCCTCAAGTGGGCCGAGCGGTACTACGCCTCCGAGCGCGACCTGGCCGCGGCCATGCTGAAGGACCTCGAAACCCTGCCGGGCCGCCCGCCGCGCACGGAGACCGGCCCGTGACGGGCGGCGGCGGCCCGGGCGCGGGCACCGGCAGCGCCATCAGCCTGCGCAAGGTGCAGGAGGCGGCCCCGGCGCTGGTGAGCCTGTACAAGAACGCGGGCGTCTCGCTCCGCAAGCACGGCCTGGAGGGCGGCCGGGCCGCCGTCTACCTGGTCCTGGACTACTCCGGCTCCATGCGCCCCTACTACGCGGACGGCACCGTACAGGCCTTCGCGGACCGGGTCCTCGGCCTGTCGGCGCACCTCGACTCCGACGGCCGGGTACCCGTCGTCTTCTTCTCCACCGACGTCGAGGCGGTCGAGGAGATCTCCCTCGACGGCCACCGGGGACGGGTCACCGAGATCGCCGCCGGCCTCGGCCACATGGGCAAGACCGCCTACCACCTGGCCATGGACGCGGTGATCGACCACTACCTGGACTCGGGCACCGCCGACCCCGCCCTGGTGGTCTTCCAGACGGACGGCGGCCCGGTGAACAAGCTCGCGGCGGAGAGGTACCTCTGCAAGGCGGCCCCGCTGCCGCTGTTCTGGCAGTTCGTCGGCTTCGGCAACACCCGCAGCAGCCAGTTCGACTTCCTGCGCCGCCTGGACGAGCTGCCCGTGCCGCAGAAACGGGTGGTGGACAACGCGGGCTACTTCCACGCGGGCGCCGACCCGAGCGCCGTACCGGACGCCGAACTGTACGACCGCCTCGTGGCCGAGTTCCCGGTCTGGCTGGCGGCGGCGCGCCGTGCGGGCATCGTGCGCGCCTGACCCGCCGCCGCCAGGGGGGCGCGCTTTGATGGACGTATGACGATGAACAACTGGGCGGCGTTCGAGAAGGCGGAGCCGGAGTTCGCGGCGACGGTACGGGCCCGCTTCGAGCGGTTCCCGCACCACGTGCTGGCCACCCTCCGCAAGGACGGCTCCCCCCGGGTGACCGGGCTGAACGTGGAGTTCCGCGGGGGCGAGCTGTGGCTGGGCATGATGGCGGGCTCGATGAAGGCCCGCGACCTCCGGCACGACCCGCGGTTCGCCCTGCACACCAACCCGGGGCCGGACGACCGGATGCCCGACGGGGACGTGCGGATCTCCGGGCGGGCGGTGGAGATCGTGGACCCGCCCGAACTGCACCGGTACGCGGAGGAGAAGGACACCCCGCACCCCTTCCACCTCTTCCACGCCGACCTGACCGAGGTGGTCCAGACCCGGGTCGACGGCGAGGAACTGGTCGTCCGCGCCTGGACCCCGGCGGGCGGACCGCGCGTCCTGCGCCGCGGCAACGACGACGAGCCCGCCCGGGAGGTCCCCCTCAGCTGACCCGCGGCCCGGCGGCGGGCGCGGGCTTGCGGGCGTTGGCGGGCGCGGGCTTGCGGGCGGGTGCCGGCTTATGGGCGGCGGCGGGTGCATGGGCGGCGGCGGGCTTGTGGGCGGCGGCCGGGGCGGTCGCTGGCTTGCGGCCGCCGGCCTTCGCCGGCGCGGGCTTGCGGCCCGGGCGGGGCGCCTTCGCGGTGGCGGGCTTGCGGGCGGTGCCCGGGGCGGTCGCCCGGGCCGGGAGCGGGGTGAGGGCGGCGGGGTCCACGTCCACCCGGCTGCGGTCGATGTTGATCGTCACCCCGCCGTACGAGGCGTCGTGGTCCCCCTTGTACTGGTGGGCCCTGCGCGCACCCGGCCACTGGGCGGCGCCGGGGGTCAGGCCCATGTCGGCGTCGGTGACGGAGTCGGCGCCGTTCCAGCGGGCCACCCACAGGACGTCCGGCATCGCGGCCGGGGCCTGGGCGTAGCGGGCGGCCAGCGCCTTGGCCCCGGAGCTCGCCGAGACGTAGGCGGCCGCGTGGTAGCCCAGTTCGTGCAGCCGTCCGGTCCAGGCGGTGACGTAGGCGACGACGGGGGCGTCCCAGGTGGCACGGTCGCTGTAGTTCTCCAGGTCGGCGTAGAGCGGGGTGCCGGGCGGCAGGCCGAGCGCGCGGGCCGCCCCGGCGGCTCCCTCGGCGGCCTCGCGGCCCTCGTCGTTCGCCTCGGAGGGGTCCGTGGACAGGCCCGTGGTGTTGCTGTTCCAGGGCTGCGGGCCCACCCAGACCGGCATCAGGTGCCAGCCGGCCGCGAGCTGGCGGCGCACCCAGTCGGCCGTCAGCTGCGGCTGGGCGCAGGCGCGGGCCCGGCCGCCGATGTAGACGCCGACCGCGCCGAAGGGGGAGTCGGCCCGCCAGGTGTCCATGGCGCGCTGGGAGGGGGCGGTGCAGGCGTCGAAGCCGTCGCCGTCGAAGGCGTCCTGGGCGCGGGCGGGGAGAGGGGCTGCGGCCGCCGCGGTCAGTGCCGTCACGGTGTCCGCCGCGTCCGCCACCGCCGCCTCCCCGGGTCCGGCGGGCGGCTGCCCGGCCGTGTCGAGGGCGTGCGCGAGCAGGGTGCGGACGGCCTCGGGTGCGGCCCCGTACGAGAGGGTGGCCATCACCCCCGGCCCGCGCAGGGCGTACCGCACCTCGCCGCTGTCCCCCTCGGCCGCCGGCAGCGCGGCCCCGCCGCCGACGGCCAGGGTCGGGACGTCGGCGCGCGGCGGGGCGTCCGTAAGGGGCTCCAGGTGCAGGGTGTCGGCCCGGGTGGGCACGGCACGCCGTCCGGTACAGCGGGCCTGGGCGCCGGCGTGCCCGAGGTAGAGGGTGGGCAGGTCCAGGCGCGGGCAGGCCCCGGGGTCGCGGTCGAGGTCGACGACGCGCCAGCCGGCGGGGAGGGTCAGGTGCAGGCCCCGGTAGTCGACGGCGCGCCCGCCGTCGGCGGCGCGGGCGGGGGCCGGGGGCGTGAGGGAGGCGAGGGGCAGGAGCAGGGCGGCGCCGAGGAGGAGGCGCGCCAGGGTGCGGGAGGGCATGGGGCCCACTGCTACACCGCGCCCCGCGCGCCGGGGCCACGACGCCCCGCGGATGACCCCGTCCGGGCGACAACGCCCCGGGGCCGGGCACCGCACGCCGGCCGCCGGCCGCCGGCCGCCGGCCGCCGGAGGAGCGGGCGCCGGAGGAGCGGGCGCCGAGCGCCGGAGGCCGCGGGTTGGTCCGGGGCGGAAGTGGCCGCCCGGTGCCGGGGCCGGCCGGGCGGGGCGGTGCGCACCCCCACGGTGCACCGTCCCGCCCGGCCGGGCCCGTTCGGCGGTCAGCAGTCCCGTGCGCCGGCCGGGGGCTTGAAGACCGCGTCGAGGACCCCGTCCCGCTGCACGTCGATGATCACCCAGTCCAGCGTGGAGTCCTTCGACGGCAGCCGCAGGTCGTGCGGGAGGTCGCTCTCGACGAGGTCCCGCCCGATGTAGGCCACGGACAGGACGCCGCCGCAGCCGGAGGGTTCCGGGGGCGTGCTGCCGTCGATCTTGCCGTCCCGCGGGCCCACGGCGACGGTGACCGTACGGATCGGGGCGTAGGTGAACGTGAAGCCGGCCGAGTCCGTCGAGTGCTTCATGTCCACCCGGAAGAATCCGATCCGCATCGGGACCGGCTCGCAGGGCGGCTGGGTCTTCACCAGCCGCAGGTACGTCCCCGTGTCCACCATGAACACGGCTTCGGAGTCGGCGCGGTCGCTGCTCCGGAGGCCCTTGAGGTAGCCGGCGAGGGCGGCGGGGTCCAGGCCCTTGGTCGCGGTGCACGGGGTGGCGGGCGAGGGGGCCGGGGCGTCCGAGGCGATGACGCCGGACGGGGCGGGGGCGGACGGGGAACCGGAGGCGGAGGGGGAAGCCGAGGCGGAGGGGGAAGCCGAGGCGGGGGCCTTGGACCGGGACGCCCCCGCCCCGATGTCCGCCCCCGAGCCTGCGCCCGAGCAGCCCGCGAGGGCGAGTGCGGAAAGGGAGAGGAACACGGCGGCGGGCAGCCGTAATCGACGCATCGGGACTCCAAACTGGCAGGACCGGGACCACTTCCGATGCTGGCAGCCGGGCCGCGCGAGCGGCATCCGTAGAACCGCCTACGTAGCCCGTACGTATCCCGGGCGCCGAATGCGGGTACCGGTCCTCCGGGGAGGCGTCATGGTGGACAGGGCTCCGCTGGTCGGCCGGGGGGCCGAACTCGACCGGCTGGACGCGGTGATCGGTGCGGTGGTCGGCGCGGCGGGCGACGCGCCGGGGGTGGTGGACCTGACGGGCCCGGCGGGCATGGGCAAGAGCCGGCTGCTCACGGAGGTCTGCCGGCGGGCCCGCGCCCGGGGCCTGACCGTCCTGCGCGGCCGGGCGACGGAGTACGAACGGCACATCCCCTTCCACCTGTTCACGGACGCCTTCGCCGACCTGGACCCGGAGGCCGGCACGGGCCCCGCACCGGACCCGGCGGTGACCCCTGTCCTGTACGGCATCCCGTCCGCCCCGGCCCCGCCGCCCACGCCCACGCCCACGCCCACGGCCACGGCCACGGCCACGGAGCGTCCCCCGGCCGAAGGCGGCGGCACGGCCCCGGAACCGTACGGGGCCACCGGCCCGGCACGGGCCACGGCGCCCGTCCCCGGCACGGAGCCGGGCACGGGCACCGGCTCGGGACCCGGAGGGCGCCCGGGCACGGAAGCCGGCCCGGGTCCCGCTCCCGGGCCGCCCGCGCACGCGGAGCCGTACGGCGGCCCGGAGGCCCCGGTGGACCGGTTCGCGGTGCACCGGGCGACGGCGCGGCTCCTGTCGGCCCTCGCCGAAGGCACCGGCACCGGCACCGGCACCGGCGGGAGCCGCGGCCTGCTCGTCGCCCTCGACGACCTGCACTGGGCCGACCCCTCCTCCCTCGAACTCCTCGACCACCTCGTGCGCCACCCCCCGCGCGGGCCGGTGCTCCTCGTCGTGGCCCGCCGGGACCGGCAGACCTCGGCCTCCCTCGCCGCCGCCCTCACCCGGGGCGTCGACACCGGCACCGTCCAGCGCCTGGACCTCGGCCCCCTCGCCGAGCGGACCTGCGTGGAGCAGCTGGCGCCGGAGCTGCCGCCCGCCCGCGCGGGCCGGCTGTACGCCGCCAGCGGGGGCAACCCGCTCTACTTCCTCACCCTGCTCCAGGGCCAGGCCGCCGGACCGGCCGTCCCGGCGGGCGGGCTCACCGCACTGCTGCTGGACGAGCTGACCCCGCTGACCGCAGCCCAGCGCCGCACCGCCGAGGCGGTGGCGGTGCTCGGCGACCAGGCGACCGCGCCGGTGCTCGCGGAGACGGCGGAGGTGGCCGGCCCCGGCCTCCTCGACGCGCACCTCGCCGCCCTGGCCGGCCGGGACCTGCTGCGCCCGGGCCCGGGCGGGAGCTGGTCGCTGCGGCACCCGGTGCTGCGGACGGTGGTCTACGAGAACACCGAGCCCCGCCGGCGTACGGGCCTGCACCGGCGGGCGGCCACCGCGCTGGCCGCGGCGGGCGCGGCCGCCGCCGTACGGGCCCACCACGTGGAGCGGGCGCTGACGGGGTGGGACCCGCAGGCCGCGGCGGCCCTGCTGGAGGCGGCCGGGCAGGCGGAGACCGCGGCCCCGGCGAGCTGCGCGCACTGGCTGGGGGTGGTCCTGGGGATCCTGCCGGACGCCCCGGAGCACCTCACCCGGCGCCGTGAACTGCTGCTGCGGCGGGCCCGGGCGCTGAGCGCGTGCGGCGAGCTGCACGCGAGCCGGGACCTCCTCATGTCCCTCATCTCCCAGGTGGACGGCACCGACCGGGACGACGGGCTGCGGGCGGCCGCCGTCACCCTGTGCGCCTCGATGGAACGCCACCTGGGCCGGTACGGGGAGGCGGTGGCGCTGCTGCGCCGCGAGCTGGCCCGCCGGCCGGCCCCCCGGCCGGCGGACGCGCTGGCGCTGGGGCTGGAGCTGGGCTCGTGCGCCCCGCACGTCCTGTCGTACCCGGAGGTACGGGAGGACGTGCTGCGGACGTACGGGCTGGCCCTGCGGCTGCGCAACGAACCGGCGGCGGCGGGGGCGCTGACCACGGCCGCGCTCGGGGAGACGTACGGGGGCACCGCCGCGGCGAAGGCCCGGAGGCTGGCCGACCGGGCCGCCGCACGGGTCGACGCGCTGGCGGACCGGGAACTCGCGGACCTGAGCGAGCCGTTGGCCCGCCTCGCCTGGACGGAGTTCTACCTGGACCGCTACCCGGAGGCGGAGCGGCACGCGGACCGGGGGCTGGCCCTGGCCCGGCGGGTGGGGCCGCCCCATCTGCTGCCGCACCTGCTGGTGTGCAAGTCGGTCGTCTACATGAACACCTGCCGGCTGGAGGCGGCGCTGGAGCTGTCGGAGGAGGCCGAGAACATCGCGCGCGGGATCGGCAGCGACGAACTCCTCGGCCTGGTGCTGGGCAACAGGGCCCAGGTGCTGATCCCGTCCCTCCCGCCCGGTGACACCGCCCCCCTGGCGCTGGCCGAGGAGGCGGTGGCGCTGTCCGGGATCCGCAGCAGCTGGTGGGCCTCGCTCGGGTGGTGCGTGCTGAGCTACGCGGCCCTGTACTGCGGGGACCACCAGCGGGCGCGGGCCGCGATGCTGCGGGCGGGGCGCGGTCCGGAGCTGACGGGCCTCCAGCCGTCGCTGCGTCCGCTGTTCCTGGAGGCCCTGGTCAATGCGGCGGTGGCGGCGGGTGACCTCGCGGAGGCGGAGTCCTGGGCGGCGCGGGCGGCCGAGGACGCGCTCCGCCTGGACCTCCCCAGCCAGCAGGCCTCGGCCCTGCGCAGCGAGGCCGTCCTGCGGGCGGCGCGGGGGGACACGTCGGAGGCGGCGGACCTGTACGTGCGGGCGGCGGCGGTGTCGGCCCGCGCCGGGGCAACCCTGTGGGAGGCCCAGGCCCTGGTGATGGCGGCCCCCCTGGCCGCCCGCTCGGGGGGCTCGCGCCGGGCGACCACCCTGTGGCAGCGGGGCCGCCGCCTGGCGGAGGCGGGTGGCTCCCGCCTCCTGACGGGCCTGGCGGACCTCTTCCCCCCGGTCCCGGCCCGCCCCCCGCTCCCCCACCTCACCCCGCGCGAACGCGAGATCGCGGCGCTGGTGACGGAGGGCCTCACCACCCCGGCGATCGCGGCCCGCCTCTACCTGAGCCCCCGCACGGTGGACACCCACCTGTCCCACATCTTCCGCAAGACGGGGGTCACCACCCGAGCGGCCCTGGCCGCCCTCACGGCCCGGAACGCTCCCTGACCCCAGGGGCGTTGTCAGTGGGGGCGCCTACCGTGGAACGGTCGACTCACCGACATCCGAGGGGGAAGAGATGAAGCACAGGGCGATCACGCTCGCGGCGGTCACGGCGGTCCTCGCACTGGGTACGGGCGCGGGCCAGGCGTCGGCCGCGGAGGAACTGATCGGTTATCCGGGACCGGACGGCGTGATCTGGGTACCGGAGGTCACCGGTTCCAGCGGGTTCGTCTCGGCCGGCCTCAACGCCCACCTGGACACCTCCACCACCTTCGCGTGCGAGGGCGGCGGCAGCATCGAGGTGTCCTTCCACTTCCACAACCAGCCGGACCGCGACCCGGCCCCGTTCACCCTGGACTGCCCGCCGGACACCCCGTCCCGCGTCACGGTCCCGCTGGGCACGGGCCTGTCGGGCAGCTTCGGCGCCACGGTGACCGCCTCGTCCCCGTCCATACGCTGGGGCGCGGTGGTCGTCCAGCCGGAGTAACCGGCGGATGCCTGCGGCTGCGGTGCGGGATCAGGCTCGGGGGCTCTTGACGTCCTGGATGAAGGAAGTCCAGGCCGAGGGCGGGAACACGAGCACCGGTCCCGCGCCGGCCAGCTTGCTGTCGCGGACGGGGACGATGCCGGGGAGGTCGTCGGACACCTCGACGCACTCGCCGCCGGTCCCGTTGCTGTACGAAGACTTCCGCCAGGACAGGCCGTTCACGTCTGCGCGCATTTCGCGTGCTCCTCCGCCACCGACTCGATCAAGGCCAGGGACGCCTCCGGCGACAGCGCGGCAGCCCTGGCAAGATCGTATGACCTCCAGTGGCAGCCGACCAGGGCCGGATAGTCGAGCAACTGCCCTGCGTAGGGGCCCTCGGTGTAGGCCACATCGGGCGCGTCGGCGAACTGCATGATGCGCATGTACGTTCCAAGGGCCCCATGAGCGCCTGCCGAGAACGGCACTACCTGAACGACGATCCGATGCTCGCGGACATACGAGGAAACGCGCCGCAGCTGAGCAGCCATCACGGCACTTCCGCCGACCACGGTCCGCAGCACTGCCTCGTGCAGAACGACCCACAGTTCAGGAGTAGCCGGGTCATCGAGGAGTTGTGCGCGCTCTACTCGGGCCGCAACCAGGTCATCGACATGCTCCGCCAGGGCCGTGGGACCAGCGGCCCGAATCACAGCACGGGCGTAGTCCGCCGTCTGAAGCAGCCCGGGGACCAGGGTGGGGGCGTAGTCGTAGATGGCCGTTGCCAGACGTTCCAGCTCAGCGGCATCTGCGAAGTACTCGGCGTGCTTGGACTTGAATGCCCGGGCCAGGCGAGTGAAGTAGTCCCCCGTGCCGAGCTCCCTGTCGATCACCTCGGCCAATTCCGGCCGGAGCCTCCGCGTCCCGCACTCCATCTGCCCGACGTACGACCCACTTGTGAAGATCCGCTCGCCCAGACCTTCCTGGGTCAGCCCAGCCGCCTCGCGGTGTCGCCGCAATTCCTCGCGGGCGAACTCCTCCGGGGTCTGAGCGGCGCCGTCGTCCTTCGGCTTGGCCATGAGCCAACTCCCTGCGTCCGCAGTCCCATCGCTTGCGAAAAAGCGTAGACCCGCCAACCTGACGATTCAGCCGAACGCATTCATACGACTACCGAACGCCACCGCGCCCGCCATCCCTGGTCGGGGACATGACGGGCGCGGTGTCGGAATGCCGTACTCCGTTGTACGGACCGTATGAGGGGTCTCCCCGGAGGGGGAGGGGTGACGGGTTACACCATCAGGGAGCGGTCCGTCGGCTTGACCGGGTACGGGAGGGTGCTCGTGCCCGTCAGGTAGCGGTCCACGCCGCGGGCGGCCGAGCGGCCTTCCGCGATGGCCCACACGATCAGGGACTGGCCGCGGCCCGCGTCGCCGGCGACGAAGACGCCGTCGGCGTTGGTGGCGTACGAGGCGTCGCGGGCGATGTTGCCCCGCTCGTCCAGGTCCACGCCGAACTGCTCGACGAGGCCGTTGGACTGGTCGGTGCCGGTGAAGCCCATCGCCAGGGTGACCAGCTGCGCGGGGAGGACGCGCTCGGTGCCGGGCTTCTGGGTGAGCTTGCCGTCGATGAACTCGACCTCGACCAGGTGCAGGGACTGGACGTTGCCGTCCTCGTCGCCCTCGAAGTGGGTGGTGGAGACGGAGTAGATCCGCTCGCCGCCCTCCTCGTGGGCCGAGGTGACCTTGTACAACATCGGGAAGGTCGGCCACGGCATGGCCGTCGGGCGGTCCTCCGACGGGCGGGGCATGATCTCCAGCTGGGTCACCGACAGGGCGCCCTGGCGGTGGGCGGTGCCGACGCAGTCCGCGCCGGTGTCGCCGCCGCCGATGACGACCACGTGCTTGCCCTCGGCGGTGATCGGCGGGGCCAGGAAGTCGCCCTCCTGGACCTTGTTCGCGAGCGGCAGGTACTCCATCGCGGCGTGGATGCCCTTGAGCTCGCGGCCCGGGACGGGGAGGTCGCGGGAGACGGTGGCGCCCGCCGCGACGACGACCGCGTCGAACCGCTTGCGCAGGTCCGTCGCCGTGATGTCGCGGCCGACCTCGATGCCGGTGCGGAACTTGGTGCCCTCCGCGCGCATCTGCTCGATGCGGCGGTTGATGTGCACCTTCTCCATCTTGAACTCGGGGATGCCGTAGCGCAGCAGGCCGCCGATGCGGTCGGCGCGCTCGTACACGACCACGGTGTGGCCGGCCCGGGTCAGCTGCTGGGCGGCGGCCAGACCGGCCGGGCCGGAGCCGATGACGGCCACGGTCTTGCCGGAGAGGCGGTCCGGGGCCTGCGGGGTGACGTCGCCGTTGTCCCAGGCCTGGTCGATGATCGAGACTTCGACGTTCTTGATCGTGACGGCCGGCTGGTTGATGCCGAGCACGCACGCCGACTCACAGGGAGCGGGGCACAGGCGGCCCGTGAACTCCGGGAAGTTGTTCGTCGCGTGGAGGCGCTCCGACGCCGCCGCCCAGTCCTCGCGGTAGGCGTAGTCGTTCCACTCGGGGATCAGGTTCCCGAGCGGGCAGCCGTTGTGGCAGAACGGGATGCCGCAGTCCATGCAGCGGCCGGCCTGCTTGCTGATGATCGGCAGCAGCGAGCCCTTGACGTAGACCTCGTTCCAGTCCTTGACGCGCTCGGCGACGGGACGGGTGCAGGCGGTCTCGCGCGGGGTGGTGAGGAAGCCCTTCGGGTCAGCCATGGGTCGCCGCCTCCATCATCTTCTCGGTGGTCTCGGACTCGGAGAGTCCGGCCAGCTCAGCGGCGTCCTTGGCGGCGAGCACTGCCTTGTACGTGGTCGGGATGATCTTGCTGAAGCGGGCCGCGGCGGCGTCCCAGTCAGCCAGGAGCTTCGCGGCCACGGTCGAGCCGGTCTCCTCCTCGTGGCGGCGCACCACATCGTGCAGCCACAGCTTGTCCTCGTCCGACGGGGCCTCGACGGCCTCCGCGTTGCCGGAGTTGACCTGGCGCGGGTCGAGGTCGATGACGTACGCGACGCCGCCGGACATGCCCGCCGCGAAGTTGCGGCCGGTCTCGCCGAGGACGACCGCGGTGCCGCCGGTCATGTACTCGCAGCCGTGGTCGCCCACGCCCTCCGAGACGACCAGGGCGCCGGAGTTGCGGACGCAGAAGCGCTCGCCGGTGCGGCCGCGCAGGAACATCTCGCCGCCGGTGGCTCCGTAGCCGATGGTGTTGCCGGCGATGGTCGAGTACTCGGCGAGGTGGTCGGCGCCGCGGTCCGGGCGGACCACGACGCGGCCGCCGGAGAGGCCCTTGCCGACGTAGTCGTTGGCGTCGCCCTCCAGGCGCAGCGTGACGCCCTTGGGGAGGAAGGCGCCGAAGGACTGGCCGGCCGAACCGGTGAAGGTCAGGTCGATGGTGTTGTCGGGCAGGCCCGCACCGCCGAACCGCTTGGTGACGTGGTGGCCGAGCATGGTGCCGACGGTCCGGTTGATGTTGCGGATCGCGACCTGGGCGCGGACCGGCCGGGCCGCCTCGGCGGTCTCGGCGTTCAGCGCGTCGGCGGCGAGCTCGATCAGCTCGTTGTCGAGGGCCTTCTCCAGACCGTGGTCCTGCTCGACCAGGGCGTGGCGGACCGCGCCCTCGGGCAGGGACGGCACGTGGAAGAGGGGCTCCAGGTCGAGGCCCTGCGCCTTCCAGTGGGTGACGGCCTTGCTGGTGTCGAGGAGCTCGGCGTGGCCGACGGCCTCCTCGATGGTGCGGAAGCCCAGCTCCGCGAGGATCTCGCGGACCTCCTCGGCGATGAACTCGAAGAAGTTCACGACGAACTCGGGCTTGCCGGAGAAGCGGTCGCGCAGGACCGGGTTCTGGGTGGCGATGCCGACCGGGCAGGTGTCCAGGTGGCAGACGCGCATCATGACGCAGCCGGAGACGACGAGCGGCGCGGTCGCGAAACCGAACTCCTCGGCGCCGAGCAGCGCGGCGATGACCACGTCGCGGCCGGTCTTGAGCTGGCCGTCGGTCTGGACGACGATGCGGTCGCGCAGGCCGTTGAGCAGCAGGGTCTGCTGGGTCTCGGCGAGGCCGAGCTCCCAGGGGCCGCCCGCGTGCTTGAGCGAGGTGAGCGGGGAGGCGCCCGTTCCGCCGTCGTGGCCGGAGATCAGGACGACGTCCGCGTGGGCCTTGGAGACACCGGCCGCGACCGTACCGACGCCGACCTCGGACACGAGCTTCACGTGGATGCGCGCGACCGGGTTGGCGTTCTTGAGGTCGTGGATCAGCTGGGCCAGGTCCTCGATCGAGTAGATGTCGTGGTGCGGCGGCGGGGAGATCAGGCCGACGCCGGGGGTCGAGTGACGCGTCTTGGCGACCCACGGGTAGACCTTGTGGCCGGGCAGCTGGCCGCCCTCGCCGGGCTTGGCGCCCTGCGCCATCTTGATCTGGATGTCGTCCGCGTTGACCAGGTACTCGGAGGTGACGCCGAAGCGGCCGGAGGCGACCTGCTTGATCGCCGAACGCCGCGCCGGGTCGTACAGGCGGTCCGGGTCCTCGCCGCCCTCACCGGTGTTGGACTTGGCGCCCAGCTGGTTCATGGCGATGGCGAGGGTCTCGTGCGCCTCCTTGGAGATGGAGCCGTACGACATGGCGCCGGTGGAGAAGCGCTTGACGATCTCGGAGACCGGCTCGACCTCGTCGATGGAGATCGCCGGGCGGCCCGCCTCGCCGGTCTTGAAGCCGAACAGGCCGCGGAGCGTCATGAGGCGCTCGGACTGCTCGTTCACCCGGTCCGTGTACTTGCGGAAGATGTCGTACCGGCGGTTGCGGGTGGCGTGCTGGAGGCGGAAGACCGTCTCCGGGTCGAAGAGGTGCGGCTCGCCCTCGCGGCGCCACTGGTACTCGCCGCCGATCTCCAGCGCGCGGTGCGTGGCCGCGATGCCGGAGGCCGGGTACGCCTTGGCGTGGCGGGCGGCCACCTCCTTGGCGATGACGTCCAGGCCGGCGCCGCCGATCTTGGTGGCGGTGCCGCTGAAGTACGTGCCGACGAACTCCTCGTTCAGGCCGACGGCCTCGAAGACCTGGGCGCCGCGGTAGGAGGCGACGGTGGAGATGCCCATCTTGGACATGACCTTCAGGACGCCCTTGCCGAGGGCGTAGATCAGGTTCTTGAGGGCCTTCTCGGGCTCGATGCCCTCGATGAAGGTGCCGGCGCGCAGGAGGTCCTCGACGGACTCCATGGCCAGGTACGGGTTGACCGCCGCGGCGCCGTAGCCGATGAGCAGGGCGACGTGGTGGACCTCGCGGACGTCGCCGGCCTCGACGAGCAGGCCCACCTGGGTGCGCTGCTTGGTGGCGATGAGGTGGTGGTGCACGGCGGAGGTGAGCAGCAGCGACGGGATCGGCGCGTGCTCGGCGTCCGAGTGGCGGTCCGACAGGACGATGAGGCGGGCGCCGGCCGCGATGGCGGCGTCGGCCTCGGCGCGGATCTCCTCGATCCGGGCGGCGAGGGCCTCGCCGCCGCCGGAGACCCGGTAGAGGCCGGAGAGCGTGGCGGCCTTCATGCCCGGCATGTCGCCGTCGGCGTTGATGTGGATGAGCTTGGCCAGCTCGTCGTTGTCGATCACCGGGAAGGGCAGGGTGACGCTGCGGCAGGACGCGGCGGTCGGCTCCAGCAGGTTGGACTGCGGGCCGATCGAGGAGAGCAGCGAGGTGACGAGCTCCTCGCGGATGGCGTCCAGCGGCGGGTTGGTGACCTGCGCGAAGAGCTGGGTGAAGTAGTCGAAGAGCAGCCGGGGGCGCTCGGAGAGGGCCGCGATCGGGGAGTCGGTGCCCATGGAGCCGAGGGGCTCGCCGCCGGTGCGGGCCATGGGGGCGAGGATGACGCGCAGCTCTTCCTCGGTGTAGCCGAAGGTCTGCTGGCGGCGGGTGACCGAGGCGTGGGTGTGGACGATGTGCTCGCGCTCGGGCAGGTCCGTGAGCTCGATCTCGCCGGTCTCCAGCCACTCCGCGTACGGGGCGGCGGAGGCGAGCTCGTCCTTGATCTCGTCGTCCTCGATGATCCGCTTCTGGGCGGTGTCGACGAGGAACATCCTGCCGGGCTGGAGGCGGCCCTTGCGGACGACCTTGGCCGGGTCGATGTCGAGGACGCCGACCTCGGAGCCGAGGACGACGAGGCCGTCGTCGGTGACCCAGTAGCGGCCGGGGCGCAGACCGTTGCGGTCGAGGACCGCGCCGACCTGGGTGCCGTCGGTGAAGGTGACGCAGGCGGGGCCGTCCCAGGGCTCCATCATCGTGGAGTGGTACTGGTAGAAGGCGCGGCGGGCCGGGTCCATGGAGGCGTGGTTCTCCCAGGCCTCCGGGATCATCATCAGCACGCTGTGCGGCAGCGAGCGGCCGCCGAGGTGGAGCAGCTCCAGGACCTCGTCGAAGGAGGCGGAGTCGGAGGCGTCCGGGGTGCAGATCGGGAAGATGCGGTCCAGGGCGGCCTCGCCGAAGGCGGAGGTGGCCAGCTGGGACTCGCGGGCCTTCATCCAGTTCCGGTTGCCCTTGACCGTGTTGATCTCGCCGTTGTGCGCGACGAAGCGGTACGGGTGGGCGAGCGGCCAGGACGGGAAGGTGTTCGTCGAGAACCGGGAGTGGACCAGGGCGAGCGCCGAGGCGAAGCGGCGGTCGGAGAGGTCCGGGAAGAAGGGCTCCAGCTGGCCGGTGGTCAGCATGCCCTTGTAGACGATGGTGCGGGCGGAGAGCGACGGGAAGTAGACCCCGGCCTCGCGCTCGGCGCGCTTGCGCAGGACGAAGGCCTTGCGGTCCAGCTCGATGCCGGTGGTCCCGTTGCTCACGAAGAGCTGGGAGAAGGCGGGCATCGTGGTGCGGGCGCCGTTGCCGAGCAGGTCGGGGGTGACCGGCACCTCGCGCCAGCCGAGGACCGTCAGGTTCTCCTCGGCGGCGATGGCCTCGATGCGCTCCACGGCGACGGCCTGTGCGGTGCCGTCGGCGGGGAGGAAGGCGATGCCGACGGCGTAGGCGCCGGCCTCGGGGAGCTCGAATCCGGCGACCTCGCGCAGGAAGGCGTCCGGGACCTGGGAGAGGATGCCGGCGCCGTCGCCGGAGTCCGGCTCGGAGCCGGTGGCTCCGCGGTGCTCGAGGTTCCGCAGGACGGTCAGGGCCTGCTCGACGAGGGTGTGGGTGGCCTCGCCGGTGAGGTTCGCCACGAATCCGACGCCGCAGGCGTCCTTCTCGTTGCGCGGGTCGTACATGCCCTGCTGGGCGGGGCGACCGTCCATGGGCGACCAGGCGGTGGTGCTGGGGCCGGTCGCGGAGTGCGTGGATGCGGAACGCATCGGCTCTCCCGTCGTCGTCGTGGCAAATGTGCTGGCCGAGGGACGACGTTGGCCCTCTGCGAAAGTTCGTGCAGGCTACATGATGGCCGTGATTCCGAGAAGCGGATATCGCATTCCACTATGCGGACACTGCGCGAGGCAGAAAGAAGGGACCTTCGTGGACTGCGGGGGGTGGAGCGAGCTCGGAAGCTTCCGCGGATACGACTCGGGGCGAAGGTCCCGGCGCGAAACGGGCATCTTTGCCCGGCGCCCTGGTCTGATGCCCGGCGGCAACGGAAGTGAAACCACCGGATTCGAGACTACTTATGTTGCGTACTGCATAGTGTCTCACTCCCAGGGCGCTTAGCCTATGGCGCCGCCGATCCAGGTTCCCAGGACGTACGTCACACCGGCGGCGGCACCACCCAGGACAAGCTGGCGCATACCGCTGTACCACCAGGACCTGGCCGTCACCCGGGCCACCACCGCGCCGCAGGCGAAGAGCCCGGCGAGCGCCAGCAGCACGGCCGGCCACAGGGCGGTCGCCCCGAGCAGGTACGGCAGCAGGGGCAGCAGCGCGCCCAGCGCGAAGGAGCCGAAGGAGGACACGGCGGCGACCAGCGGCGAGGGCAGGTCGTCGGGGTCGATGCCGAGCTCCTCGCGGGCGTGGATCTCCAGCGCCTGCTCCGGGTCCCGGGACAACTGCATGGCCACCTCGCGGGCTAGGGCGGGCTCGACCCCGCGCGAGACGTAGAGCTCGGCGAGCTCCTCCATCTCGTCGACCGGGTGCTTGCGCAGCTGCTGGCGCTCCACGTCGAGCTCGGCAAGGACCAGCTCGCGCTGGGAGGCGACGGAGGTGTACTCGCCGGCCGCCATCGAGAAGGCGCCGGCCGCCAGTCCGGCGAGGCCGGTGATCACGATGGTCTGCGGGGCCACCGCGCCGCCCGCCACACCGGTCATCAGGGCGAGGTTGGAGACCAGTCCGTCCATGGCGCCGAAGACGGCCGGGCGCAGCCAGCCGCCGTTGACGTCGCGGTGGGTGTGGTTGTCGCGGTGGGCGGTGTGCAGCGGCGCTTCGGTGTCGATGATGGACATGCGGCGTATCTCCCCTTTTCGCATGAGTGGGTACGCGAAAGCGACGCGCAGCCGTGCCCTCCCCGGGCACTCCCCTGAACACCTCGAAACTACGCACGATTTACGGCTCCCGCCAGCAAGGAAGGCCGTACTTACCTGGGCTTTCGCGGATCGGCGACCGGGTGACGGGGATGTTCGGGGGGTGTTTCGCGGCGACCGACAAACCTCACGGCGTGGCACAAATCCCCCAGGGACTCATGATGGGTCCCATCACGTGGGAGAGGCGCGCCATGGAGCTGGTCGCATGCAATCCGCAAGTCCTCCTGGAGCGGGCCCGGGGCGCGCTGCTCGGCCTCGCCGTGGGTGACGCGCTGGGCGCTCCCGCGGAGAACATGAAGCCGTCGGAGATCCGTGCGCGGTGGGGCCGGATCGAGGGCTTCGTGTCGGAGGACCCGGCCGGGACGGACGACACGGAGTACGCGATCTTCTCCGGGCTGCTGCTGGCCCGGCACGGCTCCGCGCTGACCGTGGCGCACGTCGAACGGGCCTGGCACCACTGGATCGCCGACCTGGACGAGGGCCCGTTCCGCGGGGCGGGCTTCTCCGAGCGGGGCACCCTGGAGAACCTGCGCCGGGGCCTGGCCGCGCCCATCTCGGCGCAGCACCGGCACGCCTGGTCGGACGGGCTGGCGATGCGGGCGGCCCCGTTCGGGGTGTTCGCGGCGGGGCGCCCGGCGGAGGCGGCGCGGCTGGTGGCGATCGACGGCACGGTCAGCCACGACGGGGAGGGCATCTACGGCGGCCAGGCCGTCGCCGCCGGGGTCGCCGCCGCGATGGCGGGCGGCTCGCCCGCGTCCGTGGTCTCGGCGGCCCTCTCCGTCATCCCGCCGGACTCCTGGACGGCCCGCTCCCTGCGGCGCGCCGTCACCGCCGCCCCGCGCGGGGAGCGGGCGGTGCGGTCGGCGGTGGTCATCGGCGGCTACCCCTGGACGGACCTGGCCCCGGAGGCGGTGGGCCTGGCGTTCGGGGCGTTCGCGGCCTGTGCGGGGGACTTCCCGTCCTCTGTCCTCACGGCCGTGAACATGGGCCGGGACGCCGACACCACGGCGGCGGTGGCGGGCGCCCTGGCCGGCGCCCTGTCGGGCGCCGCCGCCATCCCCGCCGACTGGTCCTCGGCCATCGGCCCGGTCCGCGGCAGCTGCCTCCCGTCGATGCGCGGCTACCACGTCCTGGACATCGCGGACCTCCTCACCCCGGAGCCCCCCCGATGACCCCACCACCCCCGGCCCCCACGGGGGCGGACTCCGCCCTGGCCCCCGCCGGCAGCGAGCACGTCGCCGTGCCGCCACCCCCGGCCCCCGCCGGCACCGAACGCGTCGCCGTGGCGCCGGCCCCCCGCCCGGACCCGGCCGCCGGCGAGACCGAGCACATCACCCTGCCGCCACGTCCGGATCCCGCCGGCAGCGAGCACGCCGCCGTGCCGACCGTCCCCCGACCGGACCCGGCCCCGGGCCAACCGGCACCGGCCGCCGGGCCGGGCCCGCACGCCGGAACCCAGGCTGTCCCGGCACCGGGACAAAGAACGGCGGAAGGGACCGCCGAGCCGCGCGACCCCGCCCTGCCGGGCGACGCGCCGGGGCCGGGCCCCATGCCCCCCGCACCCTCGGCACCCGGCCGCGCCGTAGCCGACCCCGCTGCGGCGGGCGGCGCGCCGGAGCGGGGGGCCGGGGGCCTGCCCCCGGTTTCGGGAAGGGGCGGGGCGGGGGAAGTCCTCGCCCCGGCCGAAGCCCCTGGGGCGGCCGACACGGACCGGGCCGGGGCCGGACAGCCGCAGGCCCCGGCCGAAGCCCCGCGGGCCGCCGACACGGACCGAGCCCGGGCCGGACAGCCGGAGGCCCTGCCCGGATCCCCGCGAGCCGCCGGCACGGACCGGGCCGGGGCCGGATCGCCCGTGCGGGCCCTCACCAGCCAGACGCGGCCCGGATCCCCCGGGGCCATCGGCGCCGCCCGCACCCGCGCCGGACAGCCGGAGGCCGACCGGGCCGGGACGGCGGAGGCGGCCGCGCCCGGGCGGCGGATCGAGGGGCTGCTGCTCGGGCTCGCCGCAGGCGATGCCGCCGGGTGGCCCGCCGCCCGGCACCGGGCCAGCCGGATGCCGCAGTGGACCCGCCGCCTGACCCGCGAGCTCGACACCTTCGCCGAGCAGAACGCCACCACCACCCTCCCCGTCCCCATCGCCCTCAACCAGCCCCCCGAACCCCTGCGCCTCGGCCCCTCCGACGACGCCGAATGGGCCGCCTTCGCCGCCGAGTCCGTCCTCACCGCCGCCGGAGCCCTGCTCAGCGACCTGTCCCGGTCCCGCCGCATGCGCGCCGCCATCGACCTCGCCTGGAACGCCCTGGCCAGCGAGGTCGCCGCCGCGGCGGAACGCGCCCCCGAGGTCGAGTCCGCCGTACTGCCGATGCGCGCGCGGATCTCCGTACGGGCCGGCCTCGGCAACCTCGCCGCGGGCCTGCGCCCGCCCGCCACCGGCCACGACAACCCGCACTACTTCGACGACGCCGCCTGCGTCCGCGCCTGCGTGCTCGCCGTCGTCCACCCCGGCGACCCCCGCGCGGCCGCCGAGCTCGCCGAGTTCGACGCCCGCTACACCCAGGACGGCGACGGGGTCCACGGCGCCCGCGCCATGGCCGCCGCCGTCGCCGCCGCCCTGGCCGGGGCCGGCACCGACGCCGCCGTCGAGGCCGCCCTCGAACAGCTGCCCGCCGCCACCGAGATCGGCCGCAACGCCCGGCACGCCGTCGCCCTCGCCCGCGCCGAGGCGGAGGGCGCCTTCGCCCTGGTCCCGCTGCTGGAGCACCAGATCGTGGACCACGTCTACAGCTACGGCATCGCCGCCGCCGAGACCGTCCCCGTCGCCCTCGCCCTGGCCACCGCCGCCCGCGGCCGGGCCGCCGAGGCCGTCCCGGCCGCCGCCTGCCTCTCGCGCGTCGCCGACTCCGCCCCCGCCCTCGCGGGCGCCCTCACCGGCGCCCTCGGCGGAGGCGGCTCCCTGCCCGCCTCCTGGCGCGAGGCCTGCCGCGTGCTGTCCGGCTGCGCGCTGCCCCGCCTGGCCGGAACCGACCTGGTCGAACTCGCCGCGCTGCTCACCCGCACGGAACTCACCTCACCCAAGGGATGATTCGGACATGACCTTCACCCTGGAGGACCGGATCACCGGCTCCCTCGTCGGCGCCGCCGTCGGCGACGCCCTCGGCGGCCCGGTGGAGGGCTGGTCCCCCGAGCAGATCGCCGAACGGCACGGCGGCCGCGTGCACGGCATCGTGGGCCCCTGGTACGAGGACTGGCGCACCGCCCGCCCCATCGCGCCGTACCACAAGGGCGACGGGCACGTCACCGACGACACCCTCATGACGCACGCCCTGGTGCGGGTGTACGAGACCGTACGGGACCACCTGGACGCGTACGCGGTCGCCGACCACCTCGTCCCCGACCTGATGTCCGTCCCCCGCTGGATCCCCGAGCTGGAGGCCGAGGCCCTGCCGCTCCAGCGGGTGTTCCTCGCCGAGAAGTGGATCGTGGCGCGCCTGCACTACGCGCACGCGGACCCGCGCGAGGCCGGCGACGGCAACATCGTCAACTGCGGTGCGGCGATGTACATGGCGCCGGTCGGACTGGTCAACGCGGGCAATCCGCGCGGCGCCTACGCCGAGGCGCTGGACGTCGCGGGCGCGCACCAGTCCTCGTACGGGCGGGAGGCGGCCGGGGTGTTCGCGGCGGCGGTGGCGGCGGCGTGCCTGCCGGGGGCGACGGCCGCCTCGGTGGTGGACACCGCGCTGGACCTGGCCAAGGACGGCACCCGGGCGGCCATCGCGGCGGTACGGGAAGCGGCCCTGCGCCACCGGGACTTCGAGTCGGCGCTCGGGCCGCTGCGGGAGGCGGTGGCCCCGTACGACTCGGTCGGCCCGGACTACCGGGCGCCCTCGCTCGGCGCCCGGCGGCCGTCGCGGCTGCACTCCATCGAGGAGCTGCCGATCGCGCTCGGGATGCTGCTGGTCGCGGACGGCGGGTACGAGACGGCGGTGCTCGGGTCCGTCAACTACGGACGGGACTGCGACTCCACGGCCGGGATGGCGGGGGCCCTCGCGGGCGCGCTGGGCGGCGCGGGCGCGGTGCCGGCGGGCTGGGCCAAACGGGTCGCCGAGGCCAGCCGGCTGGACCTGCACGCCCCGGCGGCCGCCCTGGCGACGGTGGCCCGCGAGGTCTTCACCCGCGACCGCGACCGCCGCCGGACCCACGAGACGGCCTTCACGGCCCTGGCCTTCCCCCGATGACGGCACCCCCCGGCGCGGAGCTCGTGCGGCTGACCTGGGCGCAGCCCGAGGACCTCGTCGGGCACGAGTTGCGGCAGGCCGCCGAGGACGGGCGGGACGCCGGGCCGCTGCTGCGGGCCTGGCTGGCGGCGGGCGGCCGGCCCGCCCCCGCCCGGGCCGGCGCCTCCCCCGCCCCGGCGGGGCCGGAACTGCGCGCGCTCGCGACCCGCCTCCTGGACGAACTCGCCGCCCTCCCCCTCCCGTCGGCCGCCGACGAGCCCACGGCGTGGCCCGCCGTCCGCGCGACCCGGCCCGCGCCCGCCCCGGTGGGGTCCGGACGTCGCCTCGCCCCGGTCGACCCCGGCCTCTGCGCCCGGCTGGAGGCAGCCTGGGTGGGGCGGGCCGTGGGGTGCGTGCTCGGGAAGCCCGTCGAGAAGCTGCCGCTGCGGGGGATCCGGGCGCTGGCCCGGGCCGCCGGGAACTGGCCGCTCGACGACTGGTTCACCGCCCGCGGCGTCCCCCCGGAGCTGCTCGCCGCGCACCCCTGGAACCGCCGCTCCGCCGCCACCTCCCTCGCCGAGAACATCGACGGCACCCCCGAGGACGACGACCTCAACCACCCCCTCCTCGGCCTGCTCCTCCTCCAGCGGCACGGCAGGGACTTCACCACCGCCGACCTCGCCCGCCTCTGGCTCGACGAGCTCCCGGCCGGCCGGGCCTTCACCGCCGAGCGGATCGCCTACCGCAACCTGCTCCTGGGCCTGGAGCCCCCGCTCACCGCCACCCACCGCAACCCCTTCCGCGAGTGGATCGGCGCCCTGATCCGCGCCGACGTCCACGGCTGGACCAACCCCGGCGACCCGGCCGCCGCCGCCGCGCAGGCCTGGCGGGACGCCACCCTCAGCCACACCGCCAACGGCGTCTACGCCGCCCTCTTCGCCGCCGCCGCCATCGCCGAGGCCGCCTCCGGCCGGGCCGACGTGCACGGCGCGCTCCGGGCCGGGCTGGCCGTCGTACCGCCCCGCTCCCGCCTCGCCGAGGCCGTCCGCTTCGGGATCCGCGCCGCCCGCGCGGAACGGGACTTCGAGCGGGTCGTGGACCGGCTGCACGCCCGCTACGGCGGCTACCACTGGGTGCACGCGCTGCCCAACACCGCCCTGATCGCGGCCGCCCTCACCCACGCCGACGGGGACTTCACCCGCTCCGTGTGCGGCGCGGTGTCCGGCGGCTGGGACACCGATTCCAACGGGGCCACCGCCGGCTCGGTCGCCGGGCTGCTCGCCGGTTCCCCCGACCGGATCCCGGAGCGGTGGACCGCCCCGCTGGGCAACCGCCTCTCCACCACCGTCGCCGGTTTCGACGGCGTCGGCTTCGACACCCTCGCCCGTCTCACCGCCCAGGAGGCAGCCCTACCTTGACATCCTCCCCCTCGTGAACGAGGGGGACTCCTACGGCTCGCGCCGTAGGGCCTTCTGCTTCGTCGCCGACTGCCCGCCCGGAGTTCTCCGTTGAGGTCTTACACCAGCTCCACAGACTGTCACCGCCAGTCCGGCGGCCAGCAGGTTCTCCGCCGCGTTGACGTCCCGGTCATGGGTCGTCCCGCAGCTCTCACACGTCCATTGGCGGACGCTCAGCGGCATCCTCCCGGCGAGGGTGCCACAGTGGGAGCACAGTCTCGAGGAGGGAAAGAAGCGGTCGACCGCGATCACTTCCCGCCCGTACCAGACGGCCTTGTACTCCAGCATGGACCGGAACTCCGCCCACGCCGCGTCGCTGATGGCGCGGGCCAGGCTCCGGTTCCTGACCATGTTGCGCACGGTCAGATCCTCGATCACGAGCGTTTGGTTCTCACGCACGAGTCGGGTGGTCAGTTTGTGCAGGTGGTCCCGACGCCGGTCGGCGATCCGGGCATAGATCTTGGCGACCTTCCTGCGGGCCTTGGCCCGATTGGCTCCGTCACCCCTGACCTTCTTCGCCAGACGCCGCTGCGCGAGGGCGAGACGGGCGCGGTCGCGACGCTCGTGCCGGGGATTGGCGATCTTCTCCCCGGTGGACAGGGTCAGCAGGTGGTTCAGACCCACGTCGATACCGACCGCCGCATCCGCGGCCGGCAGGCGCTCCACGGCCGGATCCTGGCACAGCACCGACACGAACCAGCGCCCGGCGGCGTCGTGCGACACGGTCACCGTGGACGGCCGCGCTCCCTCCGGGAGCGGGCGCGACCACACGATGTCCAGCGGTTCGGACATCTTCGCCAGAGTGAGCCGACCGTCACGGAGTCGGAATCCGCTGGTGGTGTACTCGGCGGACTTCCGCGACCTCTTCCGCGACTTGAAACGCGGGTACTTCGCCCGCTTGCCGAAGAAGTTGGCGAACGCGACTTGCAGGTGCCGCAGGCTCTGCTGCAACGGCACGGAGGAGACCTCACCGAGGAACGCGAGTTCCTCGGTCTTCTTCCACGCCGTCAGCAACGCCGATGTCTGGTTGTAGTTGACCCGCTCCTGTCTCGCCCACGCCTGTGCTCGGGCAGCAAGCGCGAGGTTGTAGACCTTGCGCACACATCCGAAGGTGCGCGACAGCTCCGCCGCCTGCGCATCAGTCGGATAGAAGCGGTACTTGAACGCCCGCTTCACAGGCTTCCCGGACACGCTCACAAACTAGCGTGGCTGCTGTTCAAGACCAACACTGCTGCTCAGAACGACGGGATCCGCCCCGAGGGCGAATCCCGGCTCGCCGCCCTGCTCCGCAGGAGTCCGATTCCTCCCCGGCCTGAACGCCGGGGACTCCCGGGAGGTACCCGATGACGGCCATCGCCGTGCTCGGCAGTACGAACATGGACCTCGTCGCCTACGTCCCCAAGGCCCCGCACCCCGGGGAGACCGTCACCGGACGGGAGTTCCGCACCGTCCCCGGCGGCAAGGGCGCCAACCAGGCGGTGGCCGCCGCCCGGCTCGGCGGGGAGGTGGTGATGATCGGCGCGGTCGGCGCGGACGAGTTCGGCGTACGGCTGCGGGCGGCCCTCGCCGCGTCGGGGGTGGAGACCGCCGCCCTGCGCACCGTCGAGGGGGCCAGCGGCACCGCCCACATCACCGTCGACGACGAGGGCGCGAACAGCATCATCGTCATCCCCGGCGCCAACGGCCGCGTCACCGGACTGGAGCCGGGCGACGACTCCCGCATCGGCGCCGCCGACTGCCTGCTCCTCCAGCTCGAACTCCCCCTGGAGGCCGTCCTCGCGGGCGCCCGCGCGGCCCGCGCCCACGGGGTGCGGACGGTCCTCACCCCGGCGCCCGCCCAGCCCCTGCCGGCCGAACTCCTCGCCGCCACCGACCTGCTGGTCCCGAACGAGCACGAGGCCGCCGCCCTGACCGGTCTCACCGACCCGCACCGGGCCGCCGAGGCGCTGCTGCGGGAGGTGCCGGAGGTGGTGATCACCCTGGGCGCGGAAGGCTCCCTGTACGCGGCCCGGGGGCGGGCCCCCCTGACCGTGCCCGCGCCCCGGGTCCGGGCCGTGGACACCACCGCCGCCGGGGACACCTTCGTGGGGGCGCTCGCGGTGGCCCTCGGGGAGGGCCGGCCGGTACCGGAGGCGCTGCGCTGGGCCTCGGTGGCGGCGGCCCTCTCGGTGCAGCGGCCCGGGGCCCAGTCCTCGATGCCGACCCGCACGGAAACGGACACCGCCGCCCGGGCCGGGCACTCCGGGCCGGAGACCGCTGACACCGCCCGCGCGAAGTCCGACGGCACCGCCCGCGCACGGACCGACTCGTGACCCCGGCCGAACCCACGCCGGGGGCCGGGGCCACGCCCGGGACCGTGCCCGACCCCCCGGCCCCGCCCGGGACCGGCGCCCGTACCTGCCCCGGACAGGGGAGCGGACCCCTCGCCGGGCTGCGGGTGCTGGATCTGGCCACGCTGTTCGCCGGGCCCCTCGCCGCCACCCTGCTCGGGGACTTCGGGGCCGAGGTGGTCAAGGTCGAGCACCCCGCGCGGCCCGACCCCTCGCGCGGGCACGGGCCCGCCAAGGACGGGGTCGGGCTGTGGTGGAAGCTGCTCGGGCGGAACAAGCGGACGATCACCCTCGACCTGTCCACGCCCGGCGGCCGGGACACCCTGCTGCGGCTGGCCGCCACCGCCGACGTGGTCGTCGAGAACTTCCGCCCCGGCACCCTGGAGCGCTGGGGCCTGGGCTGGCCCGAGCTGTCGGCCGCCAACCCCCGGCTGGTGCTGGCCCGCGTCACGGCCTTCGGCCAGCAGGGCCCGTACGCCCGCCGCCCCGGCTTCGGCACCCTCGCCGAGGCCATGAGCGGCTTCGCCGCGATCACCGGTGAGCCGGACGGCCCCCCGACCCTCCCGCCCTTCGGCCTGGCGGACTCCATCGCCGCGCTGACCTGCGCGTACGCCGTGATGACCGCGCTCGCCGGACGGGACCGGACCGGACAGGGGCAGGTGGTGGACCTGGCGATCATCGAGCCGATCCTCACCGTGCTGGGCCCGCACCCGCTCTGGTACGACCAGCTCGGCTACGTCCAGCCCCGCACCGGCAACCGCTCCGCGAACAACGCCCCCCGCAACACCTACCGCAGCGCGGACGGCCGCTGGCTGGCGGTGTCCGCGTCGGCGCGGTCCATCGCGGAACGGGTGGTCCGCCTCGTCGGGCGCCCCGAGCTGGCCGACGAGCCCTGGTTCGGGACGGGGACCGGCCGGGCCGCGCACACGCAGGTCATCGACGAGGCGGTCGGCGGCTGGATCGCCCGCCACAAGGCGGAGGAGGTGGTCACGGCCTTCGAGGAGGCCGAGGCGGCCGTCGCCCTGGTCTACGACGTACGGGACGTGATGGCCGACCCGCAGTTCGCCGCCCTCGACACCGTCACCGAGGTCGAGGACCCCGAACTCGGCCCGCTGCGGATGCAGAACGTCCTCTTCCGGCTGTCCGGAACCCCCGGCGGGATCCGCTGGGCGGGCCGCCCGCACGGCGCGGACACCGAAGCCGTCCTCACCGAACTCGGCCTGACCCGGGCCGAGCTCACCGCTCTGCGCACGGAGGGTGCGTTGTGATCCTGACCTGGCTTTACGCACCCGGGGACCGTCCGGCGGTGGTGGAGAAGGCCCTGCGCTGCGGGGCCGACGCCGTCATCGTGGACCTGGAGGACTCGGTGTCGGCCTCCCGGAAGGAGTACGCCCGCGCCGCCACCGCCGAACTTCTCGGCGAACGGCCTCCGGTGCCCGTACACGTACGGGTGAACGCGCTCGGCTCCCCCTGGGCGGGCGCCGACCTCACGGCCCTGTCCCGGCTGCACGGGCTGGCGGGCCTGCGGCTGCCGAAGGTGGACGCCCCGGAGCAGATCGTCCGGGTCGCGGACCGGACGGGCGGGGTGGCGCTGTACGCGCTGCTGGAGTCCGCGCTGGGGGTGGAACGGGCGTACGAGATCGCCCGCGCGCACCCTTCCCTGCAGGGGCTGACCCTGGGCGAGGCGGACCTCTGCGCCGACCTCGGGGTGTGCGCGGAGGGCGGGCTGGACTGGCCGCGGTCCAGGGTGGTGGTGGCCGCCCGGGCCGCCGGGCTGGCGCCGCCCGCGCAGTCGGTGTTCCCGGACATCCGGAACCTGGAGGCGCTGGCCGCCTCCTGCGCGCGGGGGCGGGCGCTGGGGTTCCTGGGGCGGGCGGCGATCCATCCCCGGCAGCTGCCGGTGATCGAACGGGCCTTCCTCCCGGGGCCGGAGGAGGTGCTCGCGGCGGAGGAGGTCGTCGCGGCGGCCCGCGCGGCGCCGGGGGCGCTGGCGCTGCCGGACGGGCGGTTCATCGACCCCGCCGTGGTGGCCGCCGCCCACCGCACCCTCACGCTCGCGCGGCGGCCCCGCTGACCCCCAGCCTGCCCGGCCCCCTGACCCGGCCCTGCGGGGCTACTCCCCTACCCGCCCTTCCACCGTTCCCCGGGCGCTGCCCGGACCCGTTCCGGGCGCTCCGCGCCCGGTGCGCTCAAACGCCGCGCGGGCTGGATT
>NZ_JBFBGN010000016.1:0-84676 GCF_040684675.1 Streptomyces sp. NPDC089915
GCGAGGGCTCCCACCCCGGCCCGGCGTTGAAGACCGGCGTATCCGGCCCGGCGGCGGGGGCAGGCGTCCCCAGCTTCGCGTTGAAGACCGGTGTCCCCGGCCCGGCGGCGGGGGCAGGCGTCCCCAGCTTGGCGTTGAAGACCGGCGCATCCGGCCCCGCCTGGGCGGCCGGAGCGGGCTTGACGAGCTTCTCGGTGCGGGCGGTCGGCGGGGCGGCGGCCGGGGGCTTCGCCAGGGGCGCCGTCACGGCCGTCGCGGAGCCCGTCACGGAGCCCGTCGCGGGGGTCTTCGCCGCGGGCGGCCGGGTCGCGGGGGCCTTCGTCAGGGGGACGGTGGGCTGCGGGACCGTCGCGCCCGGGGACGGCGGCGCCTCCAGGCGCAGCGGCGGGGAGGCCGCGGCCCCCAGCGTCTCCCGGTCGGTGACCAGCGCGAGCGCCCGCCGCCCGGCGACCGTCCCGCGCTTGTCCGCGAGCGCGCCGCGCAGCCCGATCGAGGCCTCCAGTTCGGCCCGGGCCCGGTCCAGGCGCCCCTCGCACAGGGCGAGGACGCCGAGTTCGTGGTGGAAGTACGCCTGCTCGGCGACCTCCCCGGCCTTCCGCGCGGCCTCCGCGCCCGCGCGCAGCACCCGCTCCCACGCGTCCCAGTGCAGCGAGGCCGCGAAGGCCGGAGCCGCCGTCCGGGCCAGGAGTACGGCGGCCACCACATCGGCGCCGGCCAGCGCGGCCAGCACCGCGTCGGCCTCGGCCGCGACCCGCTCCGGGGTCACCGAGGCGTGCCCGGTCCACCAGGCGTAGTGCCGGGCGGCGGTACGGGCCTCCTCGGCGCCGGCACCCCCGTACCCGGCCTCCTCCAGCTGCCGTGCGACGCCCTCGGCGAGCCGGTGGCGCGGTCCGACGGGGGTGATGAGCCCGCAGCCGAGGAGTTCGGCGACGGCCGCGTCGGCGTGGTGGTCGCCGACCAGCGCGGGCAGGTGCGCGGGGTGCGGGAGTTCCCCGCCCAGCGCGCAGGCTATCCGCAGGGCCGCGCGGGCCGACTCGCTGACCCGGGAGGCCAGCAGTTCGGCGGGGGCCGCGGCCTGGGCCAGGGTGGGCAGCGGGACCGGGGCGGGGTCGCGCGGGCGCTCGTCGAAGACCCCGGGCTCCTCGTCCTCCTCCCCGGCGGCGGTCCCGTTCAGCGCGTCCCGCTGCCGCAGCAGCGCGGCCGCCTGGACGAAGCGCAGCGGGAGCCCCTCGGAGGCGAAGCGCAGGTCCCCCGCCCAGGCCGTCTCCGCCTCGGTCAGGGGCCGCCCGGTGAGCGTCTCCAGCAGCTCCGTGCAGCCGGTGCGGCCGAGTCCGCCGAGGAAGACCTCCTCCAGGTGCGACTCGTCGGAGGGGGCCTTGGCGTCGGGGGTGGCGGCCAGCAGGTAGGCGCACTCGGGGGTGGCCCGCAGCAGTTCGTCCAGCGCGGGGCCGCCCAGCTCCAGGTCGTCGAGGAGCACGACGGCGCCGATCTCGCGGACCCGGGCGAGCAGGGCCGTACGGTCGGGGCGCCGGCCGGCGGTGTCGTACACGGCGGCGTAGAGGGCGTGCAGCAGCTCCGCCGGCTGCTGCTGGCCGTGGCCGCTGAGCCGCACCACTCCGTCGGGGGCGAGGTCCGCGCACTCCCCGGCGACGGCGTCGAGCAGGGCGGTGCGGCCGGATCCGGCGGGTCCGGTCAGGCGTACGGAGCGGCCGCGCTGCAGCAGCCGTACGAGCCGCTCCCGCTCCTCGGAGCGCTCCAGGAGCGGCCGGACGGGAACGGGCGCCCCGGGCGGCGCGGGCGGCCGCGCGGCGGCGTCACGGACCGCCCGGGAGGCGGCGTCCCGCTTGGCGGGCCGACGGCCGGGATCGGGTCCGGCGCCGGGCCGGTGGGGCTCGATCTCGCTGCCGTCGACGGGGTTGACGGTGAGCGTGAACTCCCCGGCCGTCAACGTCACGACCCGCACGGGCCCGACACCCGCCGCCGGCACCCCGGGGGCGGGGGTACCGGCGGACCCAGCGGCGTCGGACGCACCGGCCGCAGGCTTACCCGCGAACAGACCGCCCGCAGGCGTGCCGTCAGCCGGGCCGGCCGCCGGCGGGCCCTCGGCCGGAGTGTCGTCGGGCGCACCCGGTACGGGCGTGCCGGCCGCGGGCGTGCCCTCGGCCGACGAGGCGTCCCGCGAGCCGCCCTCAGGCGTACCGCCGACCCGCGTGCCCACGCCGGGGCCGCCGATGGCCGGTCCTGCCGTGGCCGGGCGGGCATCGGCGGAGGGCCGCTTCCCGGGCGCGGAAGCGGACGCGGACGCGGCCGTTGCCCCGGTCTCGGTCTCGGTCCCGGGCCGCCGGCCCTTCCCGGGCTGCCCCTGTGTACCGTCCATGACCAAGTCTCCCCGCCTCACGTCGCGCGCTCCGTCGCCGTCTTTCCTACCGCCCGGCCTCGCTCGCGCCGCTTGTCGCTACTGGTCCGGTTTCCGCCCGACCCTAAACGCTGCCGGGCCGCGCCGGTACCGCCGGGGTGCCTCCACCACGGGACCGTTACGTTTCCCGCCCGTACGTACGGAAGCCGGAACTCCGCTCCTACCGGACGGTATCCGGGCTCAGTCCTTGCGGCCGGTCGCGGCGACGGCGACCCCGAGACCGATCATGGTGAGCCCGCCCACCCCGCCGACGAGGGAGAGCCGGCGCGGCGATCCGGTGAACCAGCCCCGGGTGGTGGCGGCGACCAGCCCCCACACGCTGTCCGAGACGATCGCGATGAGGTTGAAGACGAGGCCGAGCAGGAGCATCTGCAGGACGACCCCGCCCCGCTCCCGGTCGACGAACTGCGGCAGCACGGCGGCGAAGAAGACGATGGTCTTGGGGTTGGCCACGCCGACCACGAACCCCTCCCCCAGCGTCCGCAGCCCGCCGTGCGCGACCGGGGCCGCCTCGGCGAGGGCCGCGTGCAGGGAACCGCGCCGGCGCACGGCCTTGACGCCCAGGTACACCAGGTACGCGGCGCCCGTCAGCTTCAGCGCCGTGAAGACGAGGACGGAGCGCTCGACGACGGACCCGACCCCGAGGGCCACCGCCACGACGAGCACGTACGCCCCGAGCGTGTTCCCGGCCACGGTCGTCAGCGCGGCCCGGCGGCCCTGGGCCAGCGCCCGGCCGATCACGAAGAGCACGCTCGGGCCGGGGATCACGATCAAGAGGAACGACATGGCCGCGAAGGCCAGCAGTCTGTCGGTGGACACCATGCGTCCATGTAAACCGAGCCCGGTCCGCCCCCGCAGCCCCTTTTTCCGCGAGGCCGCCGTACGCCCCCGCGACCGCACCCGCCCCGGATCAGACCCGGGGCAGCGACTCCGCTTCCAGCCCGCCCTCGATCGCGAGGATGCGGTGCAGCCGGGTCGCGACGAGCAGCCGCTGCATCCGGTCGGGCACCCCGCGCAGGACCAGCCGCCGGCCGGTCCGGCCGGCCCGCCGGTGGGCTCCCATGATCACGCCGAGTCCGGTCGCGTCCCAGGAGTCGAGTCCGGTCAGGTCGAGCACGAGGTCGCCGTGGCCGTCGTCGAGGGCGGTGTGGAGGGCCGTACGGGCGTCCGCCGCGCTGCGCACGTCGAGGCGGCCCCCGACAGCGAGTTCGGCGTGGTCGCCCCTGATGTGCATATGTGCTCCCCGGCTGTACTGCGTGCGTGTGGTCCGACGGGTCCCCGGTCGGCTCGTGCGTCGGCGCGCCGCGGCGGCTCGCGCCCCGGCCCGTGGTCGGCAACTCTCACCGCAACTGACTGTCGCGCGGGCGGTGAAGTTGCCGACCGTGAGCGAACCGATACCTAATTCACCCCGTAGGGTGCGGGGATTCGAACGGCCGTGCTCAGTGCTTGTAGAACCCCTGGCCGCTCTTGCGGCCGATGTCACCGGCGTCGACCATGCGGCGCATGAGCTCCGGCGGCGCGAACTTCTCGTCCTGCGACTCGGTGTAGATGTTGCTGGTGGCGTGCAGCAGGATGTCCACGCCCGTGAGGTCGGCGGTGGCCAGCGGGCCCATCGCGTGCCCGAAGCCCAGCTTGCAGGCGATGTCGATGTCCTCGGCGGAGGCCACGCCCGATTCGTAGAGCTTCGCGGCCTCGACGACGAGGGCGGAGATCAGGCGGGTGGTGACGAAGCCGGCGACGTCGCGGTTGACGACGATGCAGGTCTTGCCGACCGACTCGGCGAACGCGCGGGTGGTGGCGAGGGTTTCGTCGCTCGTCTTGTAGCCGCGGACCAGCTCGCAGAGCTGCATCATCGGGACGGGCGAGAAGAAGTGCGCGCCGACGACCCGCTCCGGGCGCTTGGTGACCGCCGCGATCTTGGTGATCGGGATGGCGGAGGTGTTGGAGGCGAGGACGGTGTCCTCGCGGACCAGGTCGTCGAGGGTGCGGAAGATCTCGTGCTTGACCTCGATCTTCTCGAAGACGGCCTCGACGACGATGTCCACGTCGGCGACCGCGTCGAAGTCGGTGGTCGTGGTGATGCGCGCGAGGGCCGCCTCGGCGTCCTCGGCCGTCATCTTGCCCTTGGAGACGAACTTGTCGTACGAGGCCTTGATCCCGTCGGTGCCCCGGGTCAGCGCGGCGTCGGTGACGTCCCGCAGGACGACGTCCCAACCCGCCTGAGCGGAGACCTGAGCGATCCCGGAACCCATCAGTCCCGCGCCGATGACGGCGAGCTTCCCAGCCACTGCACACCCCTCGTTGTTCTCAGTACGACCCGGCCTCGTAGCCTCTCCGGCGGAGACTAGCGTCCGTGAGGGGCCCAGTGACCGCGAAGTAACACGCGTCACGTCTCAGATGACGGACATCACACTGACACGGCCCAGCAGTGCGCGGGCCGCCCGCAGTTGGCCCGCACTACGCTGACGGCATGGTGAACCTCACGCGCATCTACACCCGCACCGGCGACCAGGGCACGACGGCCCTGGGCGACATGAGCCGGACGCGGAAGACCGACCTGCGGATCTCCGCGTACGCCGACGCCAACGAGGCCAACGCCGCCATCGGCACGGCGATCGCGCTCGGCTCGCTGCCGGAGGAGGTCGTCAAGGTCCTGGTCCGCGTGCAGAACGACCTGTTCGACGTCGGCGCCGACCTGTGCACCCCGGTCGTCGAGAACCCCGAGTACCCGCCGCTGCGGGTGGAGCAGTTCTACGTCGACCGGCTGGAGGCGGACTGCGACGTCTTCAACGAGCGGCTGGAGAAGCTGCGCAGCTTCATCCTCCCGGGCGGCACCCCCGGCGCGGCCCTGCTGCACCAGGCCTGCACGGTGGTCCGCCGGGCCGAGCGCTCGACGTGGGCGGCGCTGGAGGCGTACGGCGAGGTGATGAACCCCCTGACGGCGACCTACCTCAACCGCCTCTCCGACCTCCTGTTCATCCTGGCCCGCACGGCCAACAAGGAGGCCGGCGACGTCCTCTGGGTCCCGGGCGGCGAGCGCTAGGGCCTGTCGTCAAACTCCCGTCTGCCCCCCCCCGACGCCTGGCACGCGCTCTCGCCGCACCGGGCGAAAGCCAAGTACGTCCAGTACGCGGGCTTCCGCCCGGCACGCCGAGAGCACGCACCAGACGCCGCGGGGCCGCCCTCCGGGCGACGACGGGAGTCTGACGACAGGCCCTAGCGCCTGGTTCCGGCCATGTCCCCGCCGGACTCCGCGTCCGCGCCGGCCGGGGCCTTGCGCGGCCAGATCGTGTAGCTCGCGGCGACCACCGCGTGGATGCCGAGCACCCGCAGGGCGAGGAACTGCCACGACTGGAGGCCGCCGGTGTCGGCGGCGTCGCCGACGTACCAGATGCCTGCCTGGAGCAGCCCGACCGCGACGGCCGCGCCGGCCAGGGTGCGGGCCCACAGCTTCCACTCGTGGACGGCGCGGGCCCTGCCGTACCTCGTCCCGGGCGGCTTCGGGCCCCCGGCGAAGCGGTGGGCGGCGTGCCCGTCCAGCCAGCGCACGGTGTAGTGCCCGTAGCCGACGGTGTAGCCGATGTAGACGGCCGCGAGCCCGTGCCGCCAGCTCGGCTCGCCGCCGTTCCCCAGGTCGACGAAGGACACCACCAGCAGCACCAGCTCCAGCAGCGGCTCGCACAGCAGGACGACGGCGCCGAGCCTCGGCATCCCGGCCAGGTAGCGCAGGGCCAGCCCCCCGGCCAGCAGCACCCAGAACCCGATCTCGCAGGCGGCGATCAGCATGACGAGCACGGCCCGTCCTCCTTCCCCTCGTGGACTCCCTCCCAGGATTCCGGCGGCCCCGCCCCGCCGCCTCGTCTCCGGTGACGAATCCGCCCTGCATCCTTCGATGTAGCCCCGGTTCCGCCTCACCGCCGACGCCGCGCCGCGGCAGCCCGTGTTGGATGGGACCGTGCAGTCCAAGATCTTCCGCCCGCACCGCGACGACGTGCTCCTCGCGGTGGTCAGCGTGCTCGGCGGCGTGCTGCTGTGGACCCTCGGGGTCTACAGCAGCAACAACCGGCACTTCTTCCCGGCCTGGGCCGCCCTGGTGCCGCTGCTGGCCATCGGGCCGATGGAGCTGCTGCGGCGCACCGCCCCCAACACCACCCTGGCCGTCGGCACCGTCGCGGTGGTCGCCGACCAGTTCACCGTGGGCAACCTGGGCACCGTCATCGTCTTCACGGACCTGATGTACGCGGCCGTCGTCTACGGCAAACCGGCCATGGCGCGGCGGCTGCCGATCTCCACCGGCCTGATCACGGTCGTCGTCACGGTCGTCGCCGTGGCCTGGCTGCGCACCCCGCAGTCCCTGATGATCGGCATCATCACCGGCATCGTGTGCTTCGGCCCGGCCCTGACCGGCGCCACCCTGCGCAACCACCGCGAGGCCGCCGAGGCCGCCCGGCTGCGTGCCGCGCAGACGGCGCTGCTGGCCGAGATGGACCGGACGCAGGCGGTGGCCGCCGAGCGCGCCCGGATGGCCCGCGAGCTGCACGACATGGTCGCCAACCACCTCTCCGCCATCGCCATCCACTCCACCGCCGCGCTCTCCATCGACTCCCCCGCCACCAGCCGCGAGGCGCTCGGGGTGATCCGGGAGAACAGCGTGCAGGGGCTGGCCGAGATGCGCCGGCTGATCGGGCTGCTGCGCGAGGCGGGGGCCGGGCAGGAGGCCGCGCCCGTCCCCTCCCTCGACGGGCTGGGGGCGCTGCTGGAGCGGGCCCGGGCGAACGGCACGGCGAGCGGGCTGGACTTCGTCCTGCACGACGCGCGCCCGGCCGGGCAGAGCCTGCCGGCGCCGGTGGAGCTGGCCGCGTACCGGATCGTCCAGGAGTCGCTGACCAACGCCCTCAAGCACGCCGCCGCCGGCCGGGTCTCCGTGCGCCTGGCCCGGTGCGACGGCCTGCTGACGGTGGGGGTGGACTCCCCGTACGGGGACCGGCCGGGGCCGCGCGCGCCGGGCTCGGGGGCGGGGCTGGTCGGCATGCGCGAACGGACGGAACTGCTCGGCGGTACGTTCACGGCGGGCCTGCGGGGGTCCGTCTGGCAGGTGCGGGCGGAACTGCCCGCGACGGAGGGAACGGTGGCGGAGTGAGCATCAGGGTCGTGGTGGCCGAGGACCAGCGGGCGGTGCGGGCCGGGCTGGTGCTGATCCTGCGCAGCGCGGGCGACGTCGAGGTGGTCGGGGAGGCGGCCGACGGCGAGGAGGCGGTGCGCCTGGCCCGCGAGCTACGGCCGGACCTGGTCCTCATGGACGTGCAGATGCCGCTGCTCGACGGGGTCGAGGCCACCCGCCGGGTGGTCGCGGAGGGGCTGGCCGACGTGCTCGTGCTGACCACCTTCGACCTCGACGAGTACGTGTTCGGGGCGCTGCGGGCGGGGGCGGCGGGGTTCCTGCTGAAGGACGCGGACGCGGCGGAGCTGATCGCGGCGGTGCGGACGGTGGCGCGCGGCGAGGGGCTGATCGCGCCGGCGGTGACGCGCCGGCTGATCGCCGAGTTCGCCGCGCCGAAGGCGGTACGGGTACCCGCGCGCCCGGAGGCGGCCGCGGCGGTGGAGTCGCTGACGCGGCGCGAGCGGGAGGTGCTGGGGGCGCTGGGCGAGGGTTTGTCGAACGCGGAGATCGCCGTCCGGCTGGAGATGGCGGAGGCCACGGCGAAGACCCACGTCAGCAGGCTGCTGGCGAAGCTGGAGCTCCGCAGCCGGGTCCAAGCGGCCGTCTTGGCAAGGGAGTTGGGGATCTAGGCGGTCACTGGAGGTGAGGTCTGGACCTCTTGACGCTTGGTACAGACCTTTCTAGTCTCACCGCATCACTGTGGTGAGCGTGCCATGACAAAGATCGCTTCCGGCGTGCTCACGGGCGGCGCAGGTCCCATCCCCGGTGCCGGTCGGCCCCCCGACCGGCGCGGACCTACGGAGGAGCACCCTTGAGCACAGCACCCCCACGACGCATCCCCCTCTTCAGGAGGCTGGCCGCCACCGCGGTCGCCCTCGCCCTGCCCGTCGCCGGCCTCATCGGCCTGGCCGGGCCCGCGCAGGCCGCCGCCTCCGCGACCGCCACCTACACCAAGGTCTCCGACTGGGGCACCGGCTTCGAGGGCAAGTGGACGGTGAAGAACACCGGCACCACCACCCTCAGCAGCTGGACCGTCGAGTGGGACTACCCGGCCGGCACCCAGGTCACCTCGGCCTGGGACGCCACCGTCACCAGCTCCGGCACCCACTGGACCGGCAAGAACGTCGGCTGGAACGGCACCCTCGCCCCCGGCGCCACCATCAGCTTCGGCTTCAACGGCAGCGGCCCCGGCGCCCCCTCGGGCTGCAAGGTCAACGGCGGCTCCTGTGAGGGCGGCACCACCCCCGCGGACAACCCGCCCTCGGCCCCCGGCACCCCCACGGCCGGCGGCCTCACCGAGACCGGGGTGACCGTCTCCTGGCCGGCGGCCACCGACGACAAGGGCGTCAAGAACTACGACGTCTACCGCGACGGCGCCAAGCTGGCCACCGTCGCCGCCACCACCTACACCGACGGCGGCCTGACCAAGGGCACCACCTACACCTACACGGTCACCGCCCGCGACACCGCCGACCAGACCGGTCCCGCCTCCGCCCCGCTCTCCGTCACCACCCCCGGCGGCGGCACCGACCCCGGCCCGGGCCCCGGCCCCGGCCCCGACCCGGGCGCCAAGGTCAAGCTGGGCTACTTCACCGACTGGGGCGTCTACCAGCGCAACTACCACGTGAAGAACCTGGTCACCTCCGGCACCGCGGCGAAGATCACCCACATCAACTACGCCTTCGGCAACGTCCAGAACGGCAAGTGCACCATCGGCGACTCCTACGCCGACTACGACAAGGCCTACACCGCCGACCAGAGCGTCGACGGCGTCGCCGACACCTGGGACCAGCCGCTGCGCGGCAACTTCAACCAGCTGCGCAAGCTGAAGGCCAAGTACCCGAACATCAAGGTCGTCTACTCCTTCGGCGGCTGGACCTGGTCCGGCGGCTTCGGCCAGGCCGCCCAGAACCCGGCCGCCTTCGCCCAGTCCTGCTACGACCTGGTCGAGGACCCGCGCTGGGCGGACGTCTTCGACGGCATCGACATCGACTGGGAGTACCCGAACGCCTGCGGGCTGTCCTGCGACACCAGCGGCGCCGCCGCCTTCAAGAACCTGATGTCGGCCCTGCGCGCCAAGTTCGGCTCCTCCAACCTGGTCACCGCCGCCATCTCCGCCGACGGCTCCAACGGCGGCAAGCTCGACCTCGCGGACTACGCGGGCGCGGCCCCGTACGTCGACTTCTACAACGTCATGACGTACGACTTCTTCGGCGCGTGGGACGCCAAGGGCCCCACCGCCCCGCACTCCCCGCTGACCTCCTACACCGGCATCCCGATCGCCGGCTTCAACTCCGAGGCCGCCATCACCAAGCTCAAGGGCAAGGGCATCCCCGGCGCCAAGCTCAACCTCGGCATCGGCTTCTACGGCCGCGGCTGGACCGGCGTCACCCAGGACGCCCCCGGCGGCACCGCCACCGGACCCGCCCCGGGCACCTACGAGCAGGGCATCGAGGACTACAAGGTCCTCAAGACCAGCTGCCCCACCACCGGCACCGTCGCCGGCACCGCCTACGCCAAGTGCGGAAGCAACTGGTGGAGCTACGACACCCCCGCCACCATCGCCGGGAAGATGACCTGGCTGAAGAACCAGGGCCTCAAGGGGGCCTTCTTCTGGGAGTTCAGCGGGGACACCACGAACGGCGAGCTCGCGAACGCCATCCACACCGGCCTGCAGTAGCCGCACACGACGAAGCCGGGGAGACGGGTCCGCCCCCGTCTCCCCGGCTTCCTCACGTCCTAGGCGACGTTCACCCGCTGGCCGGGAGGCGCCGCCTCCAGCCAGGCCAGGAATCCCGTCAGCGCGTCCTCGCTCATCGCCAGCTCCAGGCGCGTCCCCTGGTGGGAACAGCCGAGCACGACGGAGTCGGACAGCAGGGCCAGCTCCTCCTCGCCCTCCGGCGCGCGGCGGGCGAGCACCTCGATGGAGGAACGCTCCAGCAGCCGGCGCGGCCGCGGCGAATAGCTGAACACGCGGAACCACTCGATGCGGTCACCGCTGTAGCGGGCGACCCCGTAGACCCACCCCTTGCCGGAGACGTCGGGCTCCTCGGCCACGCCCCAGCGCAGGCTGCAGTCGAAGGTCCCGCCGGAGCGCTGGATCAGTCTGCGGCGCAGCCCGAACACGAACAGCCCGATCACCACCAGGGCTACGACCAGGCCGCTCACAAGCAGAGCGAGGAGCATCTTCACCGACCTCCTCGCTCATCGAAAACCGCACACACAAAAAGTACGTACATCGCCTCAGCCGCGACCCGCTCCGGAAAATTCCGGAACGGACCGCGGCTGAGGTTTCAAGCTCTTCGGTACGGGGCTCAGTGCCCCGCGACCGCACGCAGCCGGACATCGGCGCGACGTTCGGCGGCCGCGTCAGCGTCCGCCTTCGCGCGCTCCAGTGCCCGCTCCGCACGCTGGACGTCGATCTCGTCCGCGAGCTCGGCGATCTCGGCCAGCAGGGACAGCTTGTTGTCCGCGAACGAGATGAAACCGCCGTGCACCGCGGCGACGACCGTGCCGCCATCGCTGGTACGGATGGTCACCGGGCCCGATTCCAGCACACCGAGAAGCGGCTGGTGACCGGGCATGACGCCGATGTCGCCGGACGTGGTGCGGGCGACGACCAGGGTGGCCTCGCCGGACCAGACATTGCGGTCCGCCGCGACCATCTCGACGTGCAGCTCAGCAGCCAAGGTGGCTCCTCGGGTCACCACCCGGCGGGTCCGCCGGGTGTTGGGTCAAATTCTAATGGGCGTGGAGAGAGGGGCGGGACACACCCGCCCCTCTCCTGCGGAGCGTCAGGAGACGCCCAGCTCCTTGGCGTTGGCCTTCAGGTCCTCGATACCACCGCACAGGAAGAACGCCTGCTCGGGGAAGTGGTCGTAGTCACCGTCGCAGATCGCGTTGAACGCGGTGATCGACTCGTCGAGCGGAACGTCCGAACCGTCCACGCCGGTGAACTGCTTCGCCACGTGGGTGTTCTGCGACAGGAAGCGCTCGACGCGACGGGCACGGTGGACGACGAGCTTGTCCTCCTCGCCCAGCTCGTCGATACCGAGGATCGCGATGATGTCCTGGAGGTCCTTGTACTTCTGCAGGATCCCCTTGACGCGCATCGCCGTGGCGTAGTGGTCCGCCGCGATGTACCGCGGGTCGAGGATGCGGGACGTCGAGTCCAGCGGGTCCACGGCCGGGTAGATGCCCTTCTCGGAGATCGGACGGGAGAGAACCGTCGTCGCGTCGAGGTGGGCGAAGGTGGTCGCCGGCGCCGGGTCGGTCAGGTCGTCCGCGGGGACGTAGATCGCCTGCATCGAGGTGATCGAGTGACCACGGGTCGAGGTGATGCGCTCCTGGAGGAGACCCATCTCGTCGGCCAGGTTCGGCTGGTAACCCACCGCGGAGGGCATACGGCCGAGCAGGGTCGACACCTCGGAACCCGCCTGGGTGTACCGGAAGATGTTGTCGATGAAGAAGAGCACGTCCTGCTTCTGCACATCGCGGAAGTACTCCGCCATGGTCAGACCGGCGAGGGCGACGCGCAGACGCGTGCCCGGCGGCTCGTCCATCTGGCCGAAGACGAGGGCCGTCTTGTCGATGACGCCCGAGTCGGCCATTTCCTCGATGAGGTCGTTGCCCTCACGGGTACGCTCACCGACGCCCGCGAAGACCGACACACCGTCGTGGTTGTTGGCGACGCGGTAGATCATTTCCTGGATCAGAACGGTCTTGCCGACACCGGCACCACCGAACAGACCGATCTTTCCACCCTTGACGTACGGGGTGAGAAGGTCGATGACCTTGACGCCGGTCTCGAACATCTCGGTCTTCGACTCGAGCTCGTCGAAGCGAGGCGCCTTGCGGTGGATCGGCCAGCGCTCGGTGACCTCGGCGTTCGCCTCGGGGTAGTTCAGCACCTCACCGAGGGTGTTGAACACCTTGCCCTTGGTGAAGTCGCCGACGGGGACGGTGATGCCCTCGCCCGTGTCGGTCACCGGGGCCTGGCGGACCAGACCGTCGGTGGGCTGCATGGAGATCGTGCGGACCAGGCCGTCACCCAGGTGCTGGGCGACTTCCAGGGTCAGCGTCTTGAGCGCGCCGTCCTCGGCCGGGTCGGAGACCTGGACCTTCAGCGCGTTGTAGATGTCGGGCATCGCGTCGACGGGGAACTCCACGTCGACGACCGGGCCGATGACCCGGGCGACGCGGCCCGTGGCGGCGGCCGTCTCAACAGAGGTCGTCATTACTTGTCACTCCCCGCGGTCGCGTCGGCCATGGCGCTGGCGCCACCGACGATCTCGCTGATTTCCTGGGTGATTTCGGCCTGGCGGGCCGCGTTGGCAAGCCGGGAGAGGCTCTTGATGAGGTCTCCGGCGTTGTCGGTGGCCGACTTCATCGCGCGGCGGCGGGCGGCGTGCTCGGAAGCGGCCGCCTGCAGCAGTGCGTTGTAGATCCGGCTCTCGACGTAGCGCGGCAGAAGGGCGTCGAGGACGTCCTCCGCCGACGGCTCGAACTCGAACAGCGGAAGGATCTCGCCCTTCGCACCGTCCTCCTCCGCAGCCTTGTCGAGGCTGAGCGGCAGCATCCGGCCGTCCACCGCGTTCTGCGTCATCATCGACACGAATTCCGTGTAGACGATGTGCAGCTCGTCGACACCGCCCTCGGCCGTCTCCTTCTGGATGGCCTCGATCAGCGGCGCCGCGACGTGCTTGGCGTCGGCGTAGGCCGGGCTGTCGGTGAAGCCGGTCCACGAGTCCGTGACGTGGCGCTCACGGAAACCGAAGTAGGCCAGACCCTTGCGGCCGACGATGTAGGTGTCGACCTCCTTGCCCTCGCCGCGGAGCCGCTCGGTGAGCCGCTCCGCCTGCTTGATGGCGTTCGAGGAGTAGCCGCCGGCCAGACCGCGGTCGCTCGTGATGAGCAGGACCGCGGCGCGGGTCGGCGCCTCGACCTCGGTGGTCAGGGCGTGCTTGGTGTTCGAACCGGTCGCCACCGCGGTCACCGCACGGGTGAGCTCGGTCGCGTACGGCATCGACGCCGCCACCTTGCGCTGCGCCTTGACGATGCGCGAGGCGGCGATCATCTCCATCGCCTTGGTGATCTTCTTGGTCGCCGTGATGGCACGGATGCGACGCTTGTAGACCCGGAGCTGCGCTCCCATGAGTCAGGTCCCTTCCGTCGTCACTTGGAGACGTTGACGGCCGGGACGTCCTCGCCCAGGAGCTTTCCGTCGGAGGTCTCGAACTGGCGCTTGAAGGCGGCGATCGCGTCGGCGATCGAGCCCAGCGTGTCGTCCGACATCTTGCCGCCGTCGGCGATGGAGGTGAGGAGGTCCTTGCGCTCGCGGCGCAGGTGCTCCAGCAGCTCCGACTCGAAGCGGCGGATGTCCTCGACCGGGACGTCGTCCATCTTGCCGGTGGTGCCGGCCCAGACGGAGACGACCTGCTCCTCGACGGGCATCGGCTGGTACTGGCCCTGCTTCAGCAGCTCGACGAGGCGCTTGCCGCGCTCCAGCGCGGCCTTCGAAGCGGCGTCCAGGTCGGAACCGAAGGCGGCGAACGCCTCCAGCTCACGGTACTGGGCGAGGTCCAGGCGCAGACGGCCGGAGACCTGCTTCATGGCCTTGTGCTGGGCCGAGCCACCGACGCGGGAGACCGAGATACCGACGTTCAGCGCCGGGCGCTGGCCCGCGTTGAACAGGTCGGACTCCAGGAAGCACTGGCCGTCGGTGATGGAGATGACGTTGGTCGGGATGAACGCCGAGACGTCGTTGGCCTTGGTCTCGACGATCGGCAGACCGGTCATCGAACCGGCACCCATGTCGTCGGAGAGCTTCGCGCAGCGCTCCAGCAGACGGGAGTGCAGGTAGAAGACGTCGCCCGGGTAGGCCTCACGGCCCGGCGGGCGGCGCAGCAGCAGCGACACGGCGCGGTAGGCGTCGGCCTGCTTCGACAGGTCGTCGAAGATGATCAGGACGTGCTTGCCGGCGTACATCCAGTGCTGGCCGATGGCGGAACCGGTGTACGGCGCCAGGTACTTGAAGCCGGCCGGGTCGGACGCCGGGGCGGCGACGATCGTCGTGTACTCGAGCGCGCCGGCGTCTTCCAGGGCGCCGCGAACGGACGCGATGGTCGAGCCCTTCTGGCCGATGGCGACGTAGATGCAGCGGACCTGCTTGTTCACGTCGCCAGAGCGCCAGTTGTCGCGCTGGTTGATGATCGTGTCGACGGCCAGGGCGGTCTTGCCGGTCTGGCGGTCACCGATGATCAGCTGACGCTGACCACGGCCGACGGGCACCATGGCGTCGATGGCCTTGTAGCCGGTCTGCATGGGCTCGTGGACCGACTTGCGGACCATGACGCCGGGGGCCTGCAGCTCGAGGGCGCGACGGCCTTCGGTCGCGATCTCGCCGAGACCGTCGATCGGGTTGCCGAGCGGGTCGACGACACGGCCGAGGTAGCCCTCGCCGACGCCTACGGAGAGGACCTCACCGGTGCGCTGCACCGGCTGGCCCTCCTCGATACCGCTGAACTCGCCGAGGACGACCGCACCGATCTCGCGCTCCTCGAGGTTGAGGGCGAGACCGAGGGTGCCGTCCTCGAACTTCAGCAGCTCGTTCGCCATGGCGGAGGGCAGGCCCTCCACCTTCGCGATGCCGTCGCCGGCAACGCTGACCGTTCCGACCTCCTCGCGCGAGGCCGCGTCCGGCTGGTACGACTGGACAAAGGTCTCCAGTGCGTCCCGGATCTCCTCCGGCCGGATCGTGAGCTCCGCCATCTGGGTTCCCTGCTCTCCTTGTTGGGCCTGAAGCTTCTTAGGGGTCTGGGGGCGACCCCCAGGAATCTTCTGCAAGTTCTGCACGGCCCAACCGGGCCGCTAGGAATGCTTTGTATCTGTGTGGTGGCGGCTGGTCAGCCGGCCATGCGGCGGGACGCCTCGGAGAGGCGGTCCGCGATGGTGCCGTCGATGACCTCGTCGCCGACCCGCACCGAGATCCCGCCGAGGACCGCGGGGTCCACGTCGAGGTTCAGGTGCATCTGGCGGCCGTACAGCTTGGCCAGCACCGCGCCGAGGCGCTGCTTCTGCGCGTCGCTGAGCGGGACCGCGCTGGTCACGGTGGCGACCATGCGGTCACGGCGCGCGGCGGCGAGCGTCGAGAGGGACTCGAGTCCCCCCTCAAGGCTACGTCCACGCGGGTGCGTGACGAGACGGACGACCAGGCGCTCGGTGACGGCGTTCACCTTGCCGCCGAGGAGGCTGCGGAGCAGCTCGCTCTTGGCGGTGGCGGTGGCGGCGCGGTCGGTGAGCGCGGAGCGCAGCCCGGTGTTCGAGGCGACGATCCGGCCGAAGCGGAACAGCTCGTCCTCGACACCGTCGAGCGCACCGGCCTGCTGGGCGGCGGTGAGGTCGGCGGTGGCCGCCAGCTCCTCCAGCGCGTCCACCAGGTCGCGGGACTGCGACCAGCGGGACCGGGCCATGCCGGACACCAGGTCGAGGGTCTCCCCGCCCACCTGGCCGGACAGCAGCCGGCCGACCAGCTCGGCCTTGGCCTCGCCGGACTGCGCCGGGTCCGTGATGACCCGACGCAGCGAGACCTCACGGTCGAGCAGCGCGGTGACGGCTGCCAGCTCACCGGCGAGCTTCGCCGCGTCGACGGACGTGTTGTCCGTCAGCGCGTCGAGACGCTCGCGCGCGGAGGCCAGCGCCTCGCGGCTCGCTCCGTTCATCGGGCCGCCTCGGCCTTCTCCTCGAGCTCGCTGAGGAAGCGGTCGATGGTGCGGCTCTGCCGGGCGACGTCCTCGAGGGACTCGCCGACGAGCTTGCCGGCCAGGTCGGTGGCGAGCTTGCCCACGTCCTGACGCAGCGCCTGAGAGGCGGCCTTGCGGTCTGCGGCGATCTGGGCGTGACCGGCAGCGATGATCTCCTCACGCTGCCGCTGGCCCTCTGCGCGCAGTTCTTCCTTGAGCGCAGTGCCCTGCTCCAGCGCTTCCTGGCGCAGGCGCGCGGCCTCGTGCCGGGCCTCGGCGAGCTGGGCCTTGTACTGCTCCAGCACGCTCTGAGCCTCGGTCTGAGCGGCCTCAGCCTTCTCGATACCGCCCTCGATGGCTTCGCGACGCTCGTCCAGAACCTTGTTGATGTTCGGGAGGAGCTTCTTCGCGAGGAAACCGAAGACGATGACGAAGGCGATCAGACCGATGACGAGCTCGGGGATCGGCGGTACGAGAGGGTTTTCCGTCTCGGCCGCGAGAACCAGGAGGTTCACATCAATGCCTTTCGTCTACTCGGACTAGTGGTCGCTGCTCGTCTTAGTAGACGAACGGCATGACCAGACCGATGAGGGCGAGCGCCTCACAGAAGGCGAAGCCGAGGATCTGGTTGGCGCGGATCAGACCGGCAGCCTCGGGCTGGCGGGCGAGGGCCTGCGTACCGTTACCGAAGATGATGCCGACGCCGACGCCCGGGCCGATGGCCGCGAGACCGTAACCGACGGAGCTGAGGGAACCGGTGACGCCTTCGGCGGCAGCAAGGATCTGGGACATGCCAGTTCTTCCTTCTCTTTCACGGACCGGTGGGGGTTGGCCACCGGACGACAGGGGGGATGGGGGTGGGCGGCCTGGCTCAGTGGTGCTCGGCGAGCGCGCCCTGGATGAAGCTGCAGGCCAGGAGGACGAAGACGTACGCCTGGACAGCCTGGATGAAGAGCTCGAAGGCGGTCATCACGATGACCATGATGAACGAGACGCCCGCGTAGGCGATCCCGATCCCGTTCAGCAGGTACCAGCTGGCGATGGTGAACAGCAGCAGCAGGGTGTGACCGGCGAACATGTTCGCGAACAGTCGGACCGCGTGGGTGAACGGGCGCACCAGGACGTTCGAGAAGAACTCGATGACCATGACCAGCGGGAGCACCGGGCCGAGCGACTTGTCGTAGCCGGTCAGGTTCTTCAGGCCGCCGACGAAGCCGTGGCGCTTGAACGTCACCGACATCCAGATGAAGTACACGATCGCGGCGAGGATCGCCGGGTACGCGATGATCGCGGTCACCGGGAACTGGGCCACCGGGACGATCGACCAGACGTTCAGGATCCAGACGAAGAAGAACAGCGAGACCATGAAGGGGACGTACTTCTCACCCTCCTTCCGGCCGAGCGTCTCGTAGACGATGCCGCGGCGCACGAAGTCGTAGCCGGATTCGGCGATCATCTGGAGCTTGCCCGGAACGACCTTCGGCTTGCCGAAGGCGGCCCAGAAGAAAGCCACGATGATGATCGAGCCCAGGAGGGCCAGCAGCATCGGCTTGTTGAAGTACGCACTCGTGGTGCCGGCTTCGCCCCACAGCGGCTCGAAGAGGAACGAGTGCAGGCCCGGGCCGGGGAAGCCACATCCCGAGAAGATGTGACAGTCGGTCTCGAAGGCGAGGACCTGCGTCGGGTCAGCACTCACCGCGGGCTCCTTCAGCGTGGCGCATAGGTTGGGCAACCTCATCGTGTCGGCGCGGCGCACGGCCGCGGTTCGGCACTGGACTGGTGTAACGGGTGTGGGGGCGGCAGTCAGGCATCGAGCCTCGCGATGGACCAGGCGTCAGCTCAGATGCCCGTGCCCGCAGTGCCGCAGTTTGAACCGGACGATAGCAGCATCTCGAACGCACACTTATCCCGGCCCTACCCCTCACGGCTTCGACCCCGGATTTCCGGGCTTTTCACCGTTGGTCGAGTCCGGCTCGACGTAAAGGATCTTGGCCTTCATGTGAGCACGCGTCTGCGCCGCGATCCACACGAGGGTGGTGGCGACGAGCGTGATCGCGAAGGCCCGGGGGTGGAACAGCGTCGTGTTCTTGAACACGGCGAGAAAGACGAAGAGCAGCAGGATCTGAGCGGCGTAGAGCATGAGGCCCATCGCCTGGAACAGATGCGGCAGGGATTTCGCCGTGCGCTGGAGAACGATGAATCCGAGCCCCATGAACAGGATCGTGACCACGGTCGCCACGACCGAGCCGACGGCCCCCTTGCCACCGACGACCAGACCGCTGATCACGGCGGCGATGGCGCCGGCGGCAGCGGTGGGTACGGCGGTTTGCAGGAGGGATCGGACGTCGTTAGACCGCATGGCGGTTTGCTCCGCGTGGTGGTGGGGGCACGGACTCGTACGGGTAACTCGTACGGGGACGAGCGTAAGCCCGGTCCGAGTGATCGCCTCGGGCCAATGGACCGTCGCACTACGGTCCTTCGGCTCTGTCGCCGGGTTTAGTGAACGGTATCACAAACTATTTGATGAGAGCTTTACCTGTGCGGTGTGCTGACTGTCACACATGAGGGCTAATCCGCCCGTGTGTGCAAGACAGGGCTGCGTCTTGTCTGGTAAAGGGCGTTCATGTCGGACATGCGCCCGGGGCGTCAGCGTGCCGAACCGGCCTTACGCCGGTCGGGGAAGCGCGAACGGGGGCCTACCGCTGTCGCTCCGTTGACGCCGGACACCCCGGCCGCGATCGGCCGCGCGGGCGCCGGCTCGGTTCCCTCGTCCTCGCGCACCGCCGCCTCGGCCGCGGCCTCCGCCGCCCGCGTGGCGTGCCGGTAGCGCGGCGGGACGAGTCCCTCGGCCCAGCGCGGGGCGCGCGGGGTGAACCGCGGCAGCAGGAGCAGGACGAGGCCCAGGGCGCTCAGCGCGGCGATGGCGAGGACGATCCACATCGAGGCGGAATTGACCGAATAGGCCACCGCGCCGAAGGCGATCAGCCCCGACCAGAAATACATGATGAGTACAGCGCGGCTGTGCGAATGCCCGAGTTCCAGGAGCCGGTGGTGCAGGTGCCCGCGGTCCGCGGCGAAGGGCGACTGACCCTTCCAGGTGCGCCGCACGACGGCCAGGACGAGGTCCGCCATCGGGATCGCGATGATGGTCAGCGGCAGCAGCAGCGGGATGAAGACCGGCAGCATCGCGTGCGTGGCGTTGCGCTCGCCGCCCACGAAGAGGGCCATGGTGTCGGGGTCCACCTGCCCGGTGATCGAGATGGCCGAGGCGGCCAGCACCAGGCCGATCAGCATCGAGCCGGAGTCGCCCATGAAGATCCGCGCGGGGTGCATGTTGTGCGGCAGGAAGCCCAGGCACATGCCCATCAGGATCGCGGCGAAGAGCGTCGCGGGGGCGGCCGCCTCGATGCCGTAGCCGAACCAGATCCGGTAGGCGTAGAGGAAGAACGCGCAGGTGGCGATGCAGACCATGCCCGCGGCCAGACCGTCGAGCCCGTCGACGAAGTTCACCGCGTTGATGGTGATCACCACCAGGGCCACGGTGAGCAGGGTGCCCTGCCACTGGGTCAGCGCGACCGTGCCGATGCCCGGAACCGGAATCCACAGGATGGTCAGGCCCTGGATGACCATCACGCCGGCGGCGATCATCTGGGCGCCGAGCTTGATGAGCGCGTCCAGCTCGAACTTGTCGTCGAGGACGCCGACGAGCCAGATCAGGGCGGCGCCCGAGAGCAGCGCCCTGGGTTCGTTGGAGCGTTCGAAGACCCCGTTGAGGTTCTGCAGGTGGTCGGCGATCAGCAGGCCCGCGCACAGGCCGCCGAACATCGCGATGCCGCCCAGCCGGGGGGTCGGCTCGCGGTGCACGTCGCGGGCGCGGATCTCCGGCATCGCGCCCGCCGCGATCGCGAACTTCCGGACGGGCCCGGTCAGCAGGTAGGTCACCGCGACCGTGACGCAAAGCGTCAGCAGATATTCACGCACTGGCTGCCCCAGATGTATCGCCGGCCATCTCAGCCCCACACATTAGCCGCGATGTACACGGGGACGAGGACGCCCGGAGTCCTCGTTCCGGTTGCGCTACGGGACACTCGTCCCGGTTACGCCTCGTACGGGGGAAATCGTCCGGCCAGCTCGGTGACCTCGGCGCGGGTTCCGGCCACGTCCCCACCGCGCAGCGCGGCGGCGAACAGCCCGGCGATCCGGGCCATCTCGGGCTCCCCCATGCCCTGCGTGGTCACCGCCGCGGTGCCCAGGCGGACGCCGCGCTGGTCCCCGTACGGCAGGGCGCAGGTGTCCAGGACGATCCCGGCGGCGGCCAGCCGGCCGCGCGCGGCCGGTCCGTCGATGCCGAGGGGGGCGGGGTCGGCGCTGATCAGGTGGGTGTCGGTGCCGCCGGTGGTCACCGCCAGGCCGTGTGCCCGCAGGGCCTCGGCGAGCGCGCGGGCGTTGGCGACGACCTTGTGGGCGTAGCGGGTGAAGGCCGGGCCGGCCGCCTCCCCGAAGGCCACCGCCTTGGCGGCGATGGTGTGCATCTGGGCGCCGCCCTGGGTGAAGGGGAACACCGCCCGGTCGACGCGCTCGGCGAACTCGGCCCCGCACAGCACCATCCCGCCGCGCGGGCCGCGCAGCACCTTGTGGGTGGTCGCGCAGATCACGTCCGCGTAGGGCACCGGGCTCGGGGCGGCACCGCCGGCGACCAGCCCGATGGGGTGGGCGGCGTCCACGATCAGGTGGGCGCCGACCTCGTCGGCGATCTCCCGGAACGCCGAGTACTCCAGGTGCCGGGGGTAGGAGATGGACCCGCAGACGACGGCTTTCGGCCGATGTGCGCGCGCCAGCCGCTGCACCTGCTCGTAGTCGACCAGCCCGGTCCGCGCGTCGACCCCGTACCCGACGAAGTCGAACCAGCGGCCGGAGAGGTTGGCGGGCGAACCGTGCGTGAGGTGCCCGCCGTGGGCGAGCCCCATGGCCAGGACGGTGTCCCCGGGCCGCAGCAGCGCGGCGTACGCGGCGAGGACCGCGGAGGAGCCCGAGTGCGGCTGCACGTTCGCGTGCTCGACGCCGAACAGGGCCTTGGCCCGTTCCTGTGCCACCCGCTCGGCCAGGTCCGCGTACTCGCAGCCGCCGTGGTGGCGGGCGCCCGGGTAGCCCTCGGCGTACTTGTTGGCGAGCGGGGAGCCGAGCGCGGCGAGCACGGCCGGGGAGGTGAAGTTCTCGGCGGCGCTCAGCTGGAGCGTTGCCGCCTGCCGCTGCCGCTCCCCGTCGAGGATGTCGGCCAGTTGCGGGTCCTGCCGGCGCAGGAGGTCGGCAGCCTGCTCAGTGGTGACGGTCATGGCCAACTCCCGCGCGGTGTGGATACCGGTACCAGCCACTGTAGGCCGGGCCCCGGTTTCACGCCCGGGCGAGCGGCCGCCGGGAGGGAGGGGTCAGCGCGGAGGCGTGACGCCCGTCAGCGCGGTGACCACCGGGTCCAGCGCCTGGTTGATCTCGTCGCCGATCGAGCGGAAGAAGGTGATCGGCGCCCCGTACGGGTCGTACACCTCGTCCGCGTCGGGGGAAGGGGCCAGCAGCCAGCCGCGCAGCGCGGCGGCGGCCCGCACCAGGGCGCGGGCCCGCTCGGCCATGCCGTCGTCGAGGGGCGGCAGGGTGGCCGGGTCTATGGCGCGGACCAGCCGGGTGAACTCCTTCAGGGTGAAGGTCCGCAGTCCCGCCGAGTGGCCCATGGAGATGACCTGCGCCCGGTGGTCGCGGGTGGCGGTCAGGACCAGGTCGGCCCGTATGACGTGCTCGTCGAGCAGCTCGCGCCCGGTGAACCCGGTCGCGTCCGCGCCGAAGTCCGCCAGCACGGCCGCCGCGTTGGCCTCCATGGGGGCACCCTCGTGGCCCCAGGTGCCCGCGCTCTCCACGATCAGGTCGCCGGCGGCCAGCCCCAGCGCGCCCAGACGGTGCGCCAGCGCGTGCCGCGTCAGCCGCTCGGTGATCGGCGAGCGGCACACGTTCCCGGTGCTGACGTGGAGTATGCGGAAGGTGTCTCCCTTGGCTATGCCACGCCCCTGAGGGCTCACGGAGCCACCTCGAGGTCGGGGACGACCTCCCGCAGCTGCGCGGCGGTCAGCGCGCCCTCGCGCAGCAGGACGGGAACCTTGCCGGTGACGTCGACGATCGACGACGGGAGGGTGCTCGGGGTCGGACCGCCGTCCAGGTAGACGGAGACGGAGTCGCCCAGCATCGCGCGGGCCGCGTCGCAGTCCTCCGGCGCGGGGTGCCCGGACAGGTTCGCCGAGGACACCGCCATCGGGCCGACCTCGGTCAGCAGCTCGATCGCGACGGGGTGCAGGGGCATGCGCACGGCCACGGTCCCGCGGGTCTCCCCCAGGTCCCAGGCGAGCGAGGGCTGGTGCTTGGCGACGAGCGTGAGCCCGCCCGGCCAGAAGGCGTCGACGAGCTCCCAGGCCTGCTCGGAGAAGTCCGTGACGAGGCCGTGCAGGGTGTTCGGGGAGCCGATGAGCACCGGGGTGGGCATGTTGCGGCCGCGGCCCTTGGCGGCGAGCAGGTCGCCGACGGCCTCGGCGCTGAAGGCGTCCGCGCCGATCCCGTACAGGGTGTCGGTGGGCAGCACGACGAGCTCTCCGCGGCGCACGGCGGAGGCCGCTTCGCGCAGACCCGTCTTGCGGTCCGTCGCGTCGTTGCAGTCGTATCGCCGGGCCATCAGCGGGCCTCCTCGTGCAGCGGGGTGGTGTCGTGGGCGGTCGGGGTCGCGGTGATCACGGCATGGCCTTGCGGGCGGTCGCGAAGCGCGGGCGGTTGTTCAGGTCGGGGTGGTCGGCGGCGTCGGCCCAGCCCCGTTCGTCGGCGAAGATCCACGGCACCTGGCCGCCCTGGGTGTCGGCGTGCTCGATCACGACGATGCCGCCGGGCCGCAGCAGCCGGTGGGCGGTGCGCTCGATCCCGCGGATGGTGTCGAGCCCGTCCTCGCCGGAGAACAGCGCCATCTCGGGGTCGTGGTCCCGGGCCTCGGGGGCCACGTACTCCCACTCGGTGAGCGGGATGTACGGCGGGTTGGAGATGACCAGGTCGACCTGGCCGTCCAGCTCGGGCAGCGCGGTCAGGGCGTCGCCCTGGTGGACGGTGACCCGGGAGCCCTCGGCGTTCTTGCGGGTCCAGCGCAGGGCGTCCTCGGACAGCTCCACGGCGTGCACGCGCGAGCGCGGCACCTCCTGGGCCATGGCGAGGGCGATGGCGCCGGAGCCGGTGCACAGGTCCACGATCAGCGGCTCGACCACGTCCATGGCCCGGACGGCCTGTATGGCCCAGTCCACGACCGACTCGGTCTCGGGCCGGGGCACGAACACCCCGGGGCCGACCTGGAGCTCCAGGTAGCGGAAGAAGGCACGGCCGGTGATGTGCTGGAGCGGCTCGCGCGCCTCGCGGCGGGCGACGGCCTCCCAGTAGCGGGCGTCGAAGTCCGCGTCCTTGACGTGGTGCAGTTCCCCCCGCTTGACGCCGTGCACGAAGGCCGCGAGCTCCTCCGCGTCGAAACGCGGTGAGGGCACGCCGGCGGCGGCCAGCCGCTGGGTGGCCTGGGCCACCTCGGCAAGCAGCAAGTTCACGCTGGTCCTCCGGGCTGCTGTCGTACGGGGGGTGGTGCGGGGCTCGTCAGTGCGCGGCCGCGAGCTTGGCCGCGGAGTCGGTGTCGACGCAGGCCTGGATGACCGAGTCGAGGTCGCCGTCGAGCACCTGGTCCAAGTTGTACGCCTTGAAACCGGTGCGGTGGTCCGAGATGCGGTTTTCCGGGAAGTTGTACGTACGGATCTTCTCGGAACGGTCGACGGTGCGCACCTGGCTGCGGCGCACGTCGGAGGCCTCCTGCTCGGCGGCCTCCTGGGCGGCGGCCAGCAGGCGGGAGCGCAGGATGCGCATGGCCTGCTCCTTGTTCTGGAGCTGGCTCTTCTCGTTCTGGCAGGAGGCGACCACACCGGTCGGCAGGTGCGTGATGCGCACGGCCGAGTCGGTGGTGTTGACGGACTGGCCGCCGGGGCCGGAGGAGCGGTACACGTCGATGCGGAGGTCGTTCGGGTTGATCTCGACCTCGACCTCCTCGGCCTCCGGGGTGACGAGCACGCCGGCGGCGGAGGTGTGGATGCGGCCCTGGGACTCGGTGGCCGGGACGCGCTGGACGCGGTGGACGCCGCCCTCGTACTTCATCCGGGCCCACACGCCCTGGCCGGGCTCGGTGGCGCCGTTGCCGCCCTTGGTGCGGACGGAGACCTGGACGTCCTTGTAGCCGCCCAGCTCGGACTCGGTGGAGTCGATGATCTCGGTCTTCCAGCCGACGCGCTCGGCGTAGCGCAGGTACATGCGCAGCAGGTCGCCCGCGAAGAGCGCGGACTCGTCGCCGCCGGCGCCGGCCTTGATCTCCAGGAGGACGTCCTTGTCGTCGCTGGGGTCGCGCGGGACGAGCAGCAGGCGGAGCTTCTCGGTGAGCTCCTCGCGCTGCGCGCTCAGTTCCTTGACCTCGGCGGCGAAGTCGGGGTCGTCGGCCGCCAGCTCCTTGGCCGTCTCGATGTCCTCGGCCGACTGCTTCCAGGCGCGGAAGGTCGCCACGATCGGGGTCAGCTCCGCATAGCGCTTGTTCAGCTTGCGTGCGTTCGCCTGATCGGCGTGGACCGAAGGGTCGGCGAGCTTCGTCTCGAGGTCGGCGTGCTCGCCGACCAGGTCCTCGACCGCTTCGAACATCGGATGCTCCTGGGGTGGAAAGCCAAAAAATGGGGCTGGGCGGGCTGAACGACGACAAAGGCGCCGGTCCGGCCGCCCCCGCGTGATCAGGGGGCGGCCGGTGACCGGCGCCTGGGTCGCGCTACTTCTTGGCCGCACCCTTGCCGAAGCGGGCCTCGAAGCGGGCCACACGGCCACCGGTGTCGAGGATCTTCTGCTTGCCCGTGTAGAACGGGTGGCACTCGGAGCAGACCTCGGCACGGATGGTGCCCTCGGTCAGGGTGCTACGGGTGGTGAACGACGCGCCACAGGTGCAGCTGACCTGGGTCTCGACGTACTCGGGGTGAACTTCGCGCTTCAAGGTGTCTCCTAGATTCGGGAGGGCGCCGGGTCGCAGGAGCCGAATTGCGCACTGCGTGAACCGGGGCCGACAGACCAGTCTGCCAGGACCGGGCCGCCTGTCAAAATTCTCGGAACGCTCCCCTCAACGGGGTGGGCCCGGCATCTATTCCTGCCGGGTCCCGGCAGGTGGGGCTACTGGACGATGGAGCCCGCGGTGCTCTTGTCCCCGTTGGAGTGCTCGGTGGCCGCGGCCGGGATGGGCTGGTCGGCCAGCAGGGCGTCCCAGACCATCTTGGAGTCCTTGGCCAGGACGGCGACGCGGTCCTTGTCGAGCGGGTCCTGGGTCACCGGCAGGGTGATCATGTGCATGTTCTCGGCGCTGATGCCCTGGAGCCCCTGGGCGAAGCTCGCGAGGGACTTCACGTCGCCGAGCGCCTTGTCGGTGGTGATCGCCTTGGTGGCGGAGTCGGCGAGGCTGTAGAGCTTCTTCGGGCTGTCGAAGACCCCGATGCCCTTGACCTGCTTGATCAGCGCCTTGATGAAGGCCTGCTGGAGCTGTATTCGGCCGAGGTCTCCGCCGTCGCCGACGGTCTTGCGGGTGCGGACCAGTCCGAGGGACTGCTCGCCGTTGAGCTTGTGGGAGCCGGCCGCCAGGTCGAGGTGGCTGCCGTAGTCCTTGATCGGCTTGGTGGTCGTGAGCTCGACGCCGCCGAGGTTGTCGATGATGTTCTTGAAGCCGGTGAAGTCGACCTCGATGTAGTGGTCCATGCGGATCCCCGACATCGCCTCGACGGTCTTCACCGCGCAGGCCGCCCCGCCGATGGTGAAGGCCTCGTTGAACTGCGCGCGCTGGCGGGGGGCGCTGTTCTTCCCCTTGCCGATGGGGCAGGCGGGCCGCGGCAGCATCGTGTCGCGCGGGATGGACACCACGCTGGCCTGCTTGTGGCCCTCGTAGAGGTGGACGATCATCGCCGTGTCGGAGCGGGCCGAGCCGCCGTCGTCCGCGCCGTACTCGCTGTTCGCCCCGTCGCGGGAGTCGGAACCGAGGACGAGGATGTCCATCGAGCCGTTGTCCACGTTCGGCGGGCGGTCCTTGCCCAGGGCCTGGTCGATGTCGACGGTGTGCAGGTTGCCGTTGAGCTTGAAGTAGAACCAGCCGAGGCTGCCGCCGCCCAGCAGGACCACCCCTGCGGCGACCCAGGCGGCGACTCTGAGGCCCTTGCGGCGCCGCGGCTGACCCCTGCGCCGACCCCCGCGTACGGCTCGGCGGCCGCGCCCCCTGCTGTCCTCGCTCATGCTCTCCTCAGTCCTGGCTCCGTTGCCCGTCTTCCCTCACTCAGACGGAGCAGCGCGTTCCAGGGTTCCACGGCTTTCTGTGGGAGCCGTACGCCTGTGGCGAAGGTCGCACAAACGGAACCGCCCCCGCCGCGGGTGCGGCGGGGGCGGCTGCGTCTACGGGCGACCCGGTCAGTCGTCGTTCTTGCCGGCCGGGGTCGTCTTGGCGATCTGCATCAGGAACTCGGCGTTCGACTTCGTCTGCTTCATCTTGTCGAGCAGCAGCTCGATCGCCTGCTGCGAGTCGAGTGCGTGCAGCACCCGGCGCAGCTTCCAGACGATGGCGAGCTCCTCGCTGTTGAGGAGGATCTCCTCCTTGCGCGTACCCGACGGGTCGACGTCGACGGCCGGGAAGATGCGCTTGTCGGCGAGCTTGCGGTCGAGCTTGAGCTCCATGTTGCCGGTGCCCTTGAACTCCTCGAAGATCACCTCGTCCATGCGCGAGCCGGTGTCGACGAGCGCGGTGGCCAGGATGGTCAGCGAGCCGCCGTCCTCGATGTTGCGCGCGGCACCGAAGAAGCGCTTCGGCGGGTAGAGCGCGGTCGAGTCGACACCACCGGACAGGATGCGGCCGGAGGCGGGCGCCGCGAGGTTGTACGCGCGGCCCAGGCGGGTGATGGAGTCGAGCAGGACGACCACGTCGTGACCCAGCTCCACGAGGCGCTTGGCGCGCTCGATGGCCAGCTCGGCGACGGTGGTGTGGTCCTCGGCCGGGCGGTCGAAGGTCGAGGAGATGACCTCGCCCTTGACCGACCGCTGCATGTCGGTGACCTCTTCCGGACGCTCGTCGACCAGGACGACCATCAGGTGGCACTCGGGGTTGTTGGTGGTGATCGCGTTGGCGATCGCCTGCATGATCATGGTCTTGCCGGTCTTCGGCGGGGCCACGATCAGGCCTCGCTGGCCCTTGCCGATCGGCGACACGAGGTCGATGATGCGGGTGGTCAGCACGCCCGGGTCGGTCTCCAGACGGAGCCGGTCCTGCGGGTAGAGCGGGGTCAGCTTCTGGAACTCGGGGCGGCCCCGGCCCGATTCGGGCGCCATGCCGTTGACGGAGTCCAGGCGCACGAGGGCGTTGAACTTCTCGCGGCGCTCGCCGTCCTTGGGCTGGCGCACGGCACCCGTGGTGTGGTCGCCCTTGCGCAGGCCGGCCTTGCGGACCTGGGCGAGGGAGACGTACACGTCGTTGGGACCGGGCAGGTAGCCCGAGGTCCGGATGAACGCGTAGTTGTCGAGGATGTCGAGGATGCCCGCGACGGGGATCAGGACGTCGTCGTCGGCGACCTGCGGCTCGCCCGGGGCGAACTCGTCGCGGCCGCGGCGGCCACGGCGGTCGCGGTAGCGGCCGCGCCGGCCGCGCCGGCCGTCCTCGTCGAAGTCGTCCTGCGGACCCTGGTCCTGACGGCCCTGCTGGCCCCGGCCGCCACCCTGCTGCTGGCGGTCCTGACGGTCCTGGCGGTCCTGGCGCTCGGCGCGGTCCTGGCGGCCGCCCTGCTGCTGGCCCTGGCCGCCCTGACCGCCCTGACCCTGCTGCTGGCCCTGCTCGTCGGCCTTGGCACCGCGCTCGCGGCGGCCCTGACGCTCACCGCGCTCACCGCGCTCGCCACGCTCACCGCGGTCACGGCGGTCGCGGCGGCTGCGGCCCTCGCCGGCCTCCTGCGCGGGGGCCTGGCCCTGGGCCTGGGCGGCGACGGCCGCGGCCGGCTCCGTCTTGGCCTCGGCCTGCGGGGCGGCCGCGGGGGCCTCGGTCTTCTGCTCGACCTGCACGACGGCGGGGGCCGAGGACTCGGGGCTGCCCGAGGGGGCGGTGGCGCGGCGGCGGCGGCGCTCGCCGACCGGGGCGTCCTCGCTGATCGGCTGGCCCGGGATCTCGATCTGGGCCTGCGCGGCGGGCTTCTCGGCGGGCGCCGCGGCGGCGGCCTCGCCCGTACGGGCCTTGCTGGTGGCGCGGCGCTTCGGCTTGGCCTCGGCGGCGGCTTCCGCGGCGGGGGCCGCGGCCTTGGGGGCGCTGCCGCCCTGCGCCTCCTTGATGACCTCGATCAGCTGGCTCTTGCGCATGCGCGCGGTGCCCCTGATACCGAGGCCCGACGCGACCTGCTGCAGCTCGGCGAGGACCATGCCCTCAAGGCCGGTGCCGGCGCGGCGGCGCCGGGTGGCAGTGGCAGCTGCGGCGCCCGCGGCGGGGGCACTGGTGTCGACGTTGGTGTCGGCAGCGCCCATCAGATCGGTGGTGTCGCTCACGAAGGGTCCTTCCCTGGAGCGGACGTCGGCCTGTCTGGCTCGGCGACCGGTTGTGCTGTCCGACAACAGTCCTAGGTGTGGACCGTGCCGGGGCGGTGGTCCGCCGGTATAGGGATACGGCGGAGAGAAACGTGCGTGGGTGGTTCCGGCGAGAAGCCCCCGAGCTGGAAGCGTGGGAATGTCACGCCGATTCCGGAGCGTGCCCGAAACTGCTGGAAGCGATCAAAGCAGTCGGGGAGGCTCCCGGAAGAAAGGTGGTCCCGGATGGGGACACTGAGCACCGAGCCATGGCGGCTTCGGTTGCGTACTTGAGATTAACACTACCGGATCCAACAGACATTCCCCCTCTCAATCACCGGCAATCGCCCGTCCGGGGCGGTCGGCCTGCCCGGCCGCCCGCCCCGGAGGGCCGTGTCACGAGGACACGGACTGACCGCCCTGGGCGCCCAGCGGAAGGACGCTCGCACCCGCGGCGTCGAGGGCGAGCCGGTTCGCGGCCCACCCTTCGCCCGCGAGCTGCGCGACCTTGTCGGCCGCGTCGTTGTCGACCAGCGCGAGGACCGTGGGGCCCGCGCCGGAGATGACCGCGGGGATGCCGTCCGCCCGCAGCCGGTTGACGAGTGCCACGCTCTCCGGCATCGCCGGCGAGCGGTACTCCTGGTGCAGCCGGTCCTCGGTGGCGGGCAGCAGGAACTCGGGACGCCTGGTCAGGGCCTCCACGAGCAGGCCCGCGCGCCCCGCGTTCACGGCGGCGTCCACGTGCGGAACGGTGCGCGGCAGCAGGCCGCGGGCGGTCTCGGTCAGGACCGGCTTCGACGGGACGAAGACCACCGGAACGATGGAATCGGCGGGGTCCATACGGATCGCCTTCGCACTCCCGCCCTCCATCCAGGCGAGGGTGAATCCGCCGAGCAGACAGGCGGCGACGTTGTCCGGGTGGCCCTCGATCTCGGTGGCCAGCTCCAGCAGCGCCGTGTCGTCGAGCTTGGCCTCGCCGCCTATGGTCACGGCGCGCGCGGCGACGATGCCGGCGCAGATCGCGGCCGAGGAGGAGCCGAGGCCCCGCCCGTGCGGGATCCGGTTGGCGCAGACGACCTCCAGGCCGCGCGGCTGTCCGCCCAGCAGATCGAAGGCGGTGCGCATGGAGCGTACGAGGAGGTGGCTCTCGTCGCGCGGGAGGGTGTCGGCACCCTCACCCGCGATGTCGATGTTCAGCCCGGAGTCGGCGACGCGGACGACCACGTCGTCGTAGAGCCCCAGGGCCAGGCCGAGGGCGTCGAAGCCGGGGCCGAGGTTGGCACTGCTGGCGGGGACGCGCACTCGTACGGCGGCGGCGCGGAACGCTGGACCTGCCATCGGTCGATGACACTCCTTGTGACTGTGCGGGATCCGGCGGGCTGTGCGGGATCTTCGCTGCGAAATGTACTGGAGAACGTACGGCACCCGAAGGCCCTCGGGGCAGCACCGCGGTCATATGCGCGGTGGCGGATGTCAGTACAGCGTATCGAAGGAAGGTTCTCCCGCGACATAGGGCGCACAGGAGGCGCACGACGCGTGTCGGCGTCTTCCGCCGGATTCTGCTGGATTCCGGTGAATTGCCCTTGGCTTTTGGTGCCGTACGGGCCCGGTCGCCGGGTTCCGGAAGGTTTCCGGAACCCGGCAACCGGGTCATGGGCCGCGGAACGCGGCCCGGGGGGCCCGCTCGGGGCCCCCGATCAGACCAGGCCGAGCCGGACGGCCGCGGCCTCGGCGTCCACCGGAACGGTGACGGGCTGCGGAGCGCCGGCGACCGCCCAGTCGGGGTCCTTCAGGCCGTTGCCGGTGACGGTGCACACGATCCGCTGGCCGGGGTCGACCAGGCCCAGCTCGGCGGCCTTGAGCAGACCGGCGACGGACGCGGCCGAGGCGGGCTCGACGAAGACGCCCTCCTGCGAGGCCAACAGGCGGTAGGCCGCCAGGATCTGGCGGTCCGTCACCTCGTCGATGAAGCCGCCCGACTCGTCGCGCGCGGCCAGGGCGTAGTCCCAGGAGGCCGGGTTGCCGATGCGGATCGCGGTGGCGATGGTGTGCGGCTCCTTGACGACCTCTCCGCGCACGATCGGCGCCGAGCCGGAGGCCTGGAAACCCCACACGCGGGGCGTACGGGAGGCCAGGCCGTCGGCCTTGTACTCCTTGAAGCCCTTCCAGTACGCGGTGATGTTGCCGGCGTTGCCGACGGGCAGCACGTGGATGTCGGGGGCGTCGCCGAGCGCGTCCACGATCTCGAACGCGGCCGTCTTCTGGCCCTCGATGCGCACCGGGTTGACGGAATTGACCAGCGCCACCGGGTAGTTGTCGGACAGCGCGCGGGCCAGGTCCAGGCAGTCGTCGAAGTTGCCGTCAACCTGCAGGATCTTGGCGCCGTGCACGAGGGCCTGGCCCATCTTGCCGAGCGCGATCTTGCCGCGCGGCACGAGGACCGCGGACACCATGCCGGCGCGCACCGCGTACGCGGCGGCGGAGGCGGAGGTGTTGCCCGTGGAGGCGCAGATCACGGCCTTGGCGCCGTCCTCCTTGGCCTTGGTGATGGCCATGGTCATGCCGCGGTCCTTGAAGGACCCGGTGGGGTTGGCACCCTCGACCTTGAGGTGCACCTCACAGCCCGTGCGCTCGGAGAGCACCTGGGCGGGGACGAGGGGAGTACCACCCTCCCGGAGCGTGACCACGGGGGTCGTCTCGGTGACCGGCAGGCGGTCCCGGTACTCCTCGATGATGCCGCGCCACTGGTGGGTGCGATTGCTGCTCATGGGTCCTTACTCCCCTTCAACACGCATGATGCTGGCGACACCGCGCACGGTGTCCAGCTTCCGCAGCGCCTCGACGGTCCCGGAGAGGGCGGCGTCGGGTGCGCGGTGGGTGACGACGACGAGGGAGGCCTCACCGTCCTTGCCCTGCTGCCTGACCGTGTCGATCGACACGCCGTGCTCCGCGAAGGTGGTCGCCACCTGGGCGAGGACGCCCGGCTTGTCCGCCACATCGAGGCTGATGTGGTAGCGGGTGACGACGTCCCCCATGGGGCTGACGGGCAGCTGGGTGTACGCCGACTCGCCGGGCCCCGTTGCCTCGGCGAGCTTGTTGCGGCAGACGGCGACCAGGTCGCCGAGGACCGCGGACGCGGTCGGCGAACCGCCCGCGCCGGGCCCGTAGAACATGAGCCGCCCGGCGGCCTCCGCCTCGACGAAGACCGCGTTGTAGGCCTCGCGGACGGAGGCCAGCGGGTGGCTGAGCGGGATCATCGCCGGGTGGACGCGGGCGGTGACGGACTCGCCGTCCGCGGCGCGCTCCAGGATGGCGAGGAGCTTGATGGTGCAGCCCATCCGCTTGGCGGAGGCGAAGTCCGCGGCGCTGACCTCGGTCATGCCCTCGCGGTACACGTCGTCGAGGCGGACGCGGGTGTGGAAGGCGATGCCGGCCAGGATCGCGGCCTTGGCGGCGGCGTCGTAGCCCTCGACGTCGGCGGTCGGGTCGGCCTCGGCGTAGCCGAGGGCGGTGGCCTCGTCGAGCGCCTCCTGGTAGCCGGCGCCGGTGGAGTCCATCTTGTCGAGGATGAAGTTCGTCGTGCCGTTGACGATGCCCATCACCCGGTTGATCTTGTCGCCGGCGAGGGACTCGCGCATCGGGCGGACCAGCGGGATGGCGCCGGCGACGGCGGCCTCGTAGTAGAGGTCCAGCCCGTGCGCCTCGGCCGCGGCGTGCAGCGCGGCGCCGTCCTGGGCGAGCAGCGCCTTGTTGGCGGAGACGACGGAGATGCCGTTCTCGAAGGCGGTGGTGATCAGGGTGCGGGCGGGCTCGATGCCGCCGATGACCTCGATGGCCACGTCGACGTCGCCGCGTTTGAGCAGCGCGGTGGCGTCGGTGGTGACGAGCGCGGGGTCGATGCCCTCGCGCACCTTGGAGGGGCGGCGCACGGCGACGCCGGCCAGCTCGACGGGGGCGCCGATCCGGGCCGCCAGATCGTCGGCGTGCGTCGTCATGATGCGCGCCACCTCTGAGCCGACCACTCCACAGCCCAGCAGCGCCACCTTCAGCGGACGCGTACGCATCATTCGACCTACGCCTTTCGATCTTTCTTCGCTCCCGGCGCGCGGGTTACGCGCCAGGTATGAACCAGTCTCACTCAATGGACAGGAGTTTCCATCTCCGGTCCATTGAGTGAGACGTCTATTTTCGGGGCCGGACGCCCTGTCCCAAAAATATGGGAATCATCCGAGGTCGAGCGACAGGAGATCTTCCTCCGTCTCACGCCGGACGATCACCCGCGCGGCCCCGTCGCGCACGGCGACGACGGGCGGGCGCAGCGCGTGGTTGTAGTTGCTGGCCATGGAGCGGCAGTACGCCCCGGTGGCGGGTACGGCGATCAGGTCGCCGGGGGCCAGGTCGGCGGGGAGGAAGGCGTCGCGGACGACGATGTCGCCGCTCTCGCAGTGCTTGCCGACGACGCGGACGAGCATGGGCTCGGCGTCGGAGACCCGGGAGACGAGGGTCACGGCGTACTCGGCGTCGTACAGGGCCGTCCGGATGTTGTCGGACATGCCCCCGTCGACGCTGACGTACGTCCGCAGGCCCTCCAGCGGCTTGATCGTGCCGACCTCGTAGAGGGTGAAGGCGGTCGGGCCGACGATGGCGCGGCCGGGCTCGACGGAGATCCGGGGGGCCTTCAGGCCCGCGCTCTCGCACTCCCGCGCGACGATCTCGGTGAGCGCCTTGGCGATCTCGTGCGGCTCGCGCGGGTCGTCGGCGGAGGTGTAGGCGATGCCCAGGCCGCCGCCGAGGTCGATCTCCGGCAGCTCGACCCCGTGCTCGTCGCGGACGGCGGCCAGCAGCCTGACGACCCTCTTCGCGGAGACCTCGAAGCCGGCCATGTCGAAGATCTGGGAGCCGATGTGGGAGTGGACGCCGAGCAGCTCCAGCGATTCGTGCCCGAGCGCCCGGCGCACGGCCTCGGCGGCGGACCCGTCGGCGACGGCGATGCCGAACTTCTGGTCCTCGTGCGCGGTGGCGATGAACTCGTGGGTGTGCGCCTCGACGCCGACGGTGACGCGGATCTGCACGGGCTGGCGTACGCCCAGCTCGGCGGCGATGTGAGCGACGCGGGCGATCTCCTGGTACGAGTCGAGGACGATCCGCCCGACACCGGCGGAGACCGCGCGCCGGATCTCCTGCTCCGACTTGTTGTTGCCGTGGAAGGCGATCCGCCCGGCGGGCATCCCGGCGGCGAGGGCGGTGGCCAGCTCCCCGCCCGAGCACACGTCGAGGTTCAGCCCCTCCTCCTTCAGCCACTTCACGATGGCCTTGGAGAGGAACGCCTTGCCGGCGTAGAAGACATCGGCGTCCTTGCCGAAGGCGTGCGCCCAGGCTCGGCAGCGGGCCCGGAAGTCCTCCTCGTCGAGGAAGTAGCCGGGGGTCCCGAACTCCTCGGCGAGCCTGGTCACCTCGATGCCGCCGACGGTGACGACCCCGTCCTCGTTCCGCGTGACGGTCCGCGACCAGACCTTCTCGTCGAGCTCGTTCAGGTCGGCGGGCGGCGGGGCGTAGTGGCCCTCGGGCAGGACGTCGGCGTGGCGGGGCCCGGCGGGGTGCGCGGAACGGCTCATCGGAATCTCTCTTCGGAAGTCACGAGTCACAAAGAATCGGGGGCGTCGATGCCGAGGAGGGCGAGGCCGCCGGCCAGCACCGCCCCGGCGGCTTCGGCAAGAGCCAGCCGGGCACGGTGGGCGGCCGAGGGTTTCTCGTCCCCGAGGGGCAGGACCTGGTACTGGAAGTCGAGCAGCGCGTCGGCGACGACGACGAGATGCCGCGCGAGCCGCTCGGGCGCCCGGTGGTACGCGGCGGCCTCGACGGCGAGGGGGTGGTCGGCGAGGGCGCGGGGGAGGGCGGGGGCGGGGGTGCCGGCTGGGGCGGCGCCGGGGTGGGCGATGTCGCCGGGCTCGGCGTGGAACCCGAGGTCACGGGCGTTGCGCGTCAGGGCGCGGGCCCGGGCGTGGGCGTACCGCACCCGGAAGAACTCGTTCTCCTCGCCCTGCACGAGCAGCCCGTCACCGAAGACGGGGGTCTCGCGGGCCGGCACGACGAGCATGGCCCAGACGGCGGCCCCGGCCCCGTACCGCCCGATCACGTCCCCGTCCCGCCGGGCGACGGGTGCGGTGGGCGCCCCGGCGTCCCGCGGTTCGCCGATCCCCTGGCTCTCCCGGCTCCCCTGGCTCTCCTGACTCTCCCGGATCCGCGCGACGGCGGCGCGTACGACCTGCTCCCGGGTCCCGCCGACGGCCTCGCCCAGCGCGGGGGCGCACCCGTACCGCTCTCCCCGGTCCCGCACGTCGCGCACGAGCTCGGCGGCGGAAAGGGGGGCGAGGGTGAAGTTCAGGAATCCGGGCCCGGTGACCTCGACGCTCTCGATGCCGGGCTCCAGGACGAGCGCCCCGGCGAGCAGGCGGGCCCCCTCGGCCCCCCGCCCCAGCCTGAGCGCGACGGGGCTGGCGTACTCCCCCACCCCTCCGGGCCGCGTCCGCTCGACGACCACCCGCGCGGGCACGGGCCCGCGCAGCTCTCCGGCCTCGACGGCGCGGCGTACGGCGTGTACGACGGCACGAGAGAGGTCGGCGGGGATCACGGTGCCCAGCCTAGGGGAGAAGCCCCTTGGCCATGCATCGGGTTTCGCCATGTGGAATAGCGGACGGAACACCCCGCCCGCGGGCCCCTCCCAAAAGGCCCCTCTCCCCTTACACCCCTCTGCCGGCCGGCGCGCCCTTCCGCTCCCGCCGGTCCTTCCGCTCGACGAGCCTCCGTACGACCCTCACCAGCTCGGCGGGCTCGAAGGGCTTGGCGAGGAAGGCGTCCACCCCGGCGGCGATCCCGGCCTCGACCTCGTGCTGCGTACAGGCGCTCACGATCGCGAGGGGCAGATGCGCGGTCCGCGGGTCGGCCCGCAGCTGCGCGGCCGCCCCGAACCCGTCGAGCCGGGGCATGACCACATCAAGAGTGATGGCGTCAGGACGCACCCGGTGCACCACGTCCAGGCACTCGGCACCATCGTTCGCGGTCACGACCTCGAAGCCCTCCAGCTCGAGATTGACCTTGATCAGCTGCCGGATGACCTTGTTGTCGTCGACAACGAGGACCCGGCCCGAGGCGCCTGGCACAACTCGAGAGTAGGTCGCCCTAAGCCCCCGCGTCCGGGTTTTTGCCACTTCCACCCCCTCCGGGCGACCGACCTCCCTCCTCCCGCTCAAAACGGTTCCTGATCACCCCATGGGAGCTGGTAGTGTTCAACCCGTCGCCGCAACGCGAACGATACGCCCCCGTAGCTCAGGGGATAGAGCAACGGCCTCCGGAGCCGTGTGCGCAGGTTCGAATCCTGCCGGGGGCACTTCGCATGAAGTGCCCGAAGACCCCGCCACCAGCGCGAACGCTGGAGACGGGGTCTTCGCGTATGTACGGCCAGGGGCGGATGCCCACGCCCCCGGATATGTCAAGACACGTGAATCCGGGGCCTGACGCGGCGCCGCCGTCGGGGCCTACTGGAGGTGCGGTCGAGAGGAGCTCGAAGCTCCGGCCGGCCCGTACCGACCGGAGGAGATTCCCATGACGAAGCAGCCGTTCTGGACCCGCCGTCTCTTCGTGTTCGCCGCCTCGACCGTCGTGGCCGCCGGGAGTGCCGTGCTGAACGTCGCCGCGTTCGCCGCCGTCCACGGGACGCCGCAGGTGACCGCGTCCGACCACCAGTGGCAGTGCATCACGGCCCCCTGCAACCCGCCGGGCGGCGACGGGCCCGGGCCGACCACACCCGGTGGTCCCGGCGGGCACCACCACGTCTGGGAATGCTTCGCGGCGCCCTGCAACCCGCCGAGCGACGACTTCCCGGCCCCGAACCCGGCCCCCGTGGGGAAGCCGGCCGGTGCCCCCGACGGTGCGGGGACGCAGTTCAAGGGCGGGCTGCTGGCCTGACCCCCCGCAGCCCCTCCCCCGAGGGCCCGGCGCCCTATCCGGCGTCGGGCCACTCCCGTGCGGCCTCCTCCCGGCGCCGGGCCTGGCGGTCGTTCTCCGTGCGGAGGGTGGTCAGCCAGGGCCAGAGGTCCGGGAGGGGCTGGGACGGGCAGGCGAGGCGGTGTTCTATGCGGCAGCGCTGGGCCGGGTCCGGCGGGCACACGCCGTAGACGGTCACCCGGCCGTCGGAGAGCACGATCCACCGGTGCTGCGCCGGCACCACGTGCGCCAGGGGTGTCATGTCCTGCTCCAGCAGTACCCAGTCGTGGTCCAGCGTCGCCACCCTGTCCACCTCCAGCCCGCAGTAAGGGCAGTGCGGCTGCGCGGCACTCAGCCGGCGCGGTTCGTCCTGGTGATCCCCCATACCTGTGAGGGTCGACAGTCCGGCGGGCCGTGCAAAGGGCGGGAACCGGCCGGGACGGGTGGGGCTGATGGGGACGGGTGGGGTGCGGGGCGGTGTGGGGGGCGATGTGCGCCCCTTACGTCCCGGGCGGATCGTCCGGGAACGGGCGTGACGGTCGCGGAGAGGGCTGGGGCGGGTGCCGGCGGGTGCCAGGGGGGCAGGTGTTCGGGTGGTCCGTACGAGGGGGTGGGGCAGGGTCTGTGTGTTCGGGGGGGTGGTGGGGGGACGGGGGGTGCGTAGGGTGGATTTGAGGCCGCTTTGTGCCGTTGACCAGGTGCTTTGTGGCGTGATGGCGCATAGAGGATGGGGCGACGAGATGCGTGAGCTGGCCGAGACGGCGCGGCAGTGGGTGGCCGAGGGGCGGGTCGCGTTCCTGGCGCGGCCGGTGACCGAGCAGGGGTTCGGGCCGCGGGATCCCGCCGGGGCCGTGCTCGTGGACGCCCGGGGCGAGTGCGTCGGGGCGCTGTACCGCGGGGTGTTCGACGCCGAGCTCGTGGCCGAGGCCGGGGCCCTGGCGGGCGGGGGCGGTGCGCGGGTGTGCGAGGTGTCGGTCGGGGCCGGTGAGGCCACCGAGGCGAAGCTGACCTGCGGCGGGCAGGCCGAGGTGCTGCTGCAGCCGCTGTCGGCGGTCCCCGCCGAGTGGTGGGAGCTGCTCGGGACGGGGGCCGGGGTGGCGCTCGTGACCCGGCTGAACGAGGGGGCGGACGCCGCCGTGAGCGAGGTCGTACGGGCCGGGGACGTGCCCGTCGACGACGCCGGGCGGCGGGCCGGGGAGCTGCTCGGGACCCGCCGGCCGGGGCGGGACGCGCTGTACGGGGGGTCCGGGCTGGTGCTCGTGGAGGCGTACCCGTCGGCTCCGCACGTGGTCATCGGCGGCAGCGGGGAGCTGGCCGAGGTGATCGGGGCGCAGTCCGCGCTGCTGGGGTGGGAGTCGGTGATGGTGGAGAGCGCCGCCGAGGCGGAGAAGGTGCTCGTGCAGCACCGGGACGCCGCGTGCCTGGTGCTGCTCAGCCATGACCCGGACTTCGACGTCCCGACGCTGCGGAACGCCCTGGCGCTGGGGATCCCGTACGTGGGCGCGCTGGGTTCCCGGCGGACCACGGCGCGCCGCCGGGAGGGCCTGCTCGCCGACGGGGTCGCCGAGGCCGAACTGGCACGGGTGCACGGGCCGATCGGGCTCGACCTGGGGGCCAAGACCCCGGCCGAGACGGCTCTGGCGATCTGCGCGGAGATCCTCGGGGTGCTGGGGGGACGGGACGCCCGGGGGCTGCGGGATTCCGACGGGCCGCTCAGGTAGGGGCCCCGGGTCCTGGGGCCGGGCGGACACCCCCAACGGGGGGGTGTCCGTACAACGGCGCGGCAGCCGGCCGACAGGCGGTGTCAGTCCGTCTTGCCGCACAGCACACGGTGGTATGCGACGTACTCCGCGTCGACCACGTGGGCCGGGTGGCGGCGCAGGTCGAACAGGAAGGTGTCGTCGCCCGTCTTGCGCACCTTCCACGCGGTGTCGATGTAGATGGCGAGCCGGTCGAACTGCTTGTGGTGGTTGGGGCAGAGGCAGAGCATGTTCCGCACGGTGTCCGGTCCGTCGTGCGGGCTGCCGAGTCCCTGGATGTGCGCGGCTTCGCTGTAGTTGCCCGAGCGGAGCTCGACGGGGTCCGAGCAGACCTGGCAGATGTCCTTGTGCCACGCCTTGACCCGTCTCACCCATTCCTGGTTCCGCTCGGGGCGGGTGACGGTCGCCCGGCGGCGCTTCGCGGGACCGGACGGCGGCGTACCGCAGTCGGCGTCGTCGGGGACGGGCTCGTCGTCGGGCTCACCACTGGCGGTGAGGTAGCCATCGAGTCCCGTGCGGGCCAGGAGCCGGGCGCGGTCGGCGTCGGCGAAGTAGGTGCGGCACAGCGTCTCGACCGCTTGCGCCCGGGTCCGCGCCTCCCTGAGCAGGCGGGCGGCTTCGCCGGTGAAGCCCGCCATCGCCCCGGCCTCGCGCAGGGCACCGTGGGTGGGGGTGGAACCGGAGGGACCAATGCCGTGCACCTCCCAGACGCCGCTGGTCCGCAGATGCCAGAACGGATAGGCGGGCGTCACCCGTGACCCGGTCCTGCCGAACTCGCCGAGCAGCGGTCCGACCTCGTCCTTGAACACGTCCCAGCTCGCGAGGCGGTCCTGCTTGGCCGCCGCCCGGCCGAGGGCCCAGAGCAACGCGAGGGGTTTGTGCAGAGCGGGCCCCTCGGGCTGGGTGGCGGTCCGGAGCCCGCCCAGGGCGCCGATGAGCTCCCGGCGGCCCCACGTCGGTGCAGGCGACGGCTCCCGGGTCTTCCGCGGCGCCGGGACGTGAACGGGCCGGGTCTCGTCCGGGGCCGGCCACGGCACTCCGTGGCCGTCGAGGTACCGCCGCCTGTCGGCGGCCGGCACCAGGGTGAGGCTCCGGAGCGGTGACTGGACGTCGAGACCGGCGAGGACCGGACGGGCGTCCGACTCGAACTCGACCACGTCACCGAGGGCGATGACGTGCTCCCAGGTGGCGCCGCCCTCCTCGTCCTCGCCCCACAGGGCCCGGGCCAGGGCCGGGTTGCGCAGCCGGTCCACGATGGTGGCCCTGGCTATGAACTTCCACTGCGAGTAGAAGAGCACCTGGTCGCCGACCCTGTGGTCACGGATCGCCGCGGCCTTGGCGTTGCCGGCCATCGCCGCCGGCGTCGCCCCCCAGAACCTCGCCCGGCCGTCCCCGAAGACCTCCTCGAGCCGGCGGGCGTCCGGTCCGAGTACATGGGTGTAGTCGGCGAGCGCCACCCCCTGCCGCACCGTCTTCCGGAAGTGCTCCGCGCCGCCGTTCCTGCTGCCCCGGGGCTGCAGGAGCCACTGCACCCCGCCCGCTCCGCCCTCGGACCGCCCCACCCCATCAATTGTCATGATGATCAGACTAGACATGGGCGCTGACGGCCTTCACCCTCCACCGGGGACGCGGCGCGGTTCATGATTCTTTGGGCCGGGCGCGTGAAAAAGGTGTGAAAACGGGAAAATAGGATGCATGGACATGATCCTGAGCGTTGACGCGACCCTCTCCCACAGCGCCTGGTTCTTCATCGTCGGAATCCTGATCGCCGGGTTCCTGCTCGCCGGGTTCAAGCTGGGGCAGCGGGTGCGGGCCAAGGAGCCGCCGCCGCCGACTCCCGAGAGCCAGCCGCACCTGCCCGAGGGGGGTGCCGTGCACGAGCTCCGGGAGGAGCGGGAGCACGTGGAGATCCCCGAGGGCGGGCTGAGGCCGCACGAGATGCAGGGGTACGGGAACTTCGGGTCCACCACCTCCGCGCACCCCGAGGAGGCCCGGGCCGCGCGGGAGGCCGGGTACAAGCCCGTGAGCGGGCCCGGGCCGCATCCGCAGCCCGGGGCGCCGCCCGACGCGGGGCGCGGGGCGCACGCCTAGCCGGAGTTCGGAGTTCGTAGCGGTTTCCTCTGACCCGCGCCGCCCGGTGCGGGTCAGAGGTCTGTCCGGAGGCGGAGTACCTCCGGTGGGGGGTGGCGGGTCGAGGTGTGGCGGACCTCCGCCGTGAGGGGTGGGTCCAGGGGGGTGTACGGGGTTTCGCCCAGGCCCGTCACCGTGAGCGGGGGCGCGGTCCGCGGGGCTGCCGGGGCCGTGCGCAGGGTCGCCGTGAGGGCCGTGCGGAGGGCGGGTGGGAGGGGGCTGGACAGGAGGGGGGTCTCCTCGTCCTCGCCCGGGAGGAGCAGGACGAGCGCCAGGGGGCGGGCGGGGGTCCCGGTGTAGCCGATCACCGCCGCGTCCCGGACGTTCGTGTGGCGGAGTTTGCGCCAGGAGCGGCGGCCCGAGGGGTAGGGCTGGTCCAGGCGTTTGACGACCAGCCCCTCGATGCCGCTCGCGGGCAGGGTCTCGTACCAGGTCAGGGCCAGTTCCGGGTCGGTCGTCATCGGTACCGGTTGCAGGGGCGGCCCGAGGGGGGCGAGGAGGTCGACGAGGAGGGCGCGACGGTGTTCGTAGGGCCGGGCGCGTACGTCGAGGCCGGCCAGTTCCAGGACGTCGAACGCCGCGTACGAGGCCGGCAGGGTGCGGGCCAGGGCGGCGGCACGGGCCGGGGTGGCGGCCGCGCGCCGCTGGACCAGGGCGAACTCGGTGCGGCCCTCGTGCCAGACGACCACCTCCCCGTCCAGGACCGTCCCGGCCGGCAGCGCCCGTGCGGCCGCCACCAGGTCGGGGAAGGCGGCGGTCACGGTGCGCCCGGAGCGGGCCTGGAGGGCGACGCCGCCGGCGGTGCGGAGGACGACCATGCGGTGGCCGTCGAACTTCGGCTCGTAGGCCAGGCCGGGGCCCCGCGGGAGGGTGCCCACGGAGGCCGCCAGGGCCACCCGGACGGGCGGGCTCACCGGGCGGCCCCGGGCAGCGCTCCGGCCCGGGCGGGGTCCAGCAGGGGGGCCAGGAGGTCGCCGTCGCGGTCGAGCCGGGGCGGGATGTCGTCGGCGAGGAACACCAGGTCGGAGGGGTCCCGGCAGGACTCGACCTCCGCCCAGGTGACGGGGGCGGAGGCGGTCGGCAGGGCCCGGGCGCGCAGGGTGTAGGGGGCGGCGGTGGTCTTGGCGGCGGCGTTCTGGCTGTGGTCGACGAACACCTTGCCGGGGCGCAGGGCCCTGGCCATCCGGTGCACGACGAGGTCGGGGAGGGTCGCCTCGGCCTCCTGCGCGAGCCCCTTGGCGTAGGCGGACACCCGCGCGGACGGGGCCGGCTCCACCGGGACGGACAGGTGCAGGCCCTTGGCGCCGGAGGTCTTGGCGTACGCGTGCAGCCCGTCGGCGGCCAGGCGCTCGCGCAGCCAGAGGGCGACGGCGCAGCATTCGGCGATGGTCGCGGGCGGGCCGGGGTCGAGGTCGAAGACGATCCGGTCGGCGACGGCGGGGGTGGCGGCGGGCCACTGGTGGACGTGGAACTCGACGACCAGGTTGGCGGCCCAGATGAGGGCCGGCATGTCGGATACGAGCACCTGTTCGGCCCCGGGGTCGTCGGAGCGGGGCACGCGGGCGGTCTTCACCCAGGCGGGGGTGCCGGGCGGCGGGTTCTTGGTGAAGAAGAGCTGTCCGTCGGGGCCGTCCGGATAGCGGAGGAAGGAGACGGGGCGGTCATGGATGTGCGCGAGGAGGGCGGGCGCGACGGTGGCGTAGTAGTGCAGCACCTCGCCCTTGGTGAAGCCGGTCCTCGGGTACAGCACCTTGTCCAGGTTGCTGAGCGCGATGCGGCGCCCCTCCACCGATGTGATCGGCGTCATACGATGAGATTGCCACGAATCAGGAGGAACCGTGCGATCCATTTGGAACGGGGCGATCTCCTTCGGCCTGGTCAGCATCCCGATCAAGCTCGTGAACGCCACCGAGAGCCACTCCATCTCCTTCCGCCAGATCCACGTCACCGACGGCGGACGCGTCCGCTACCGCAAGGTGTGCGAGCTGGACGGGGAGGAGGTGTCGACGGACGAGATCGGGAAGGGGTACGAGGAGGCGGACGGGTCGATCGTGCCGATCACGGACGAGGACCTGGCGCGGCTGCCCATCGCCACGGCGAAGACGATCGAGATCGTCTCCTTCGTGCCGGCCGATCAGATCGATCCGCTGCAGATGGACTCCGCGTACTACCTGGCGGCGAACGGGGCCACGGCGGCGAAGCCGTACACCCTGCTGCGCGAGGCGCTGAAGCGGAGCCGGAAGGTGGCCATCGCCAAGTTCGCGCTGCGGGGGCGGGAGCGGCTGGGGATGCTGCGGGTGGTCGACGACGTCATCGCCATGCACGGGCTCCTGTGGCCCGACGAGATCCGGGCCCCGGAGGGGGTGGCGCCGGAGGCGTCGGTCTCGGTGCGGGAGGCGGAGCTGGACCTGGCGGACGCGCTGATGGCGACGTTGGGGGAGGTGGAGATCTCCTCCCTGCAGGACGAGTACCGGGAGGCCGTGGAGGCGATGATCACGGCGAAGGCGGGGGGTGCGTTCGAACCGTCGGAGGCGGTGGTGGAGCCGGCCGGCGGGCAGGTGATCGACCTGATGGCGGCGCTGGAGAACAGCGTGCGGGCGGCCCGGGCCTCGCGGGGCGGGGACGGGGGCGGGGGCGGGGAGGCCGAGGTGACGCCGATCCGGCGGAAGGCGGCTGCGACTGCCGCTCCGGCTGGCGCCGCGCCCAAGGCGGTGGGCGGGAAGAAGTCGACCGCGGCGGGGGCCCGGAAGGGGGCCGAGGGCGCGAAGAAGGCCGCGGCGAAGTCGACTTCGAAGGCGGCGGCCTCCAAGTCGGCGGCGAAGAAGACCGCGTCGCGGACGAAGTCCACGGCCTCGGCGGCCGCGGCGAAGAAGGCGGCGCCGCGGAAGCGGAGTTCGGCCTGACGGGTGGGGGTGGCTGCGGGTGGGGGTGGGTGGGTGCGGGTTGCCGCTGCGCGGTGCCGTCTCCCCGCCCCACCCTTCCGCCGTTCCCTGGGGCTCCGCCCCAGACCCCGCGCCTCAAACGCCGGCGGGGCTGGATAGCCCCGCCGGCTATGAATAGCCCCACGTCGTCGTCATCCGGGCCGTCGTGAACAGGGTTTCCACGTCCGGGGGTTTGAGGGTCCGGGGGATCGCGCGGAGGGTGGGGGTCAGGGTCGGGGGCTGGAGGACCAGGACGTCGCGGAGGGTGGGGGCCACCTCCAGACGGGCGGCGTCCGTGAGGGTCAGGGCCGGGGTGACCGGGCACTCCAGGGCGCGGGACGCGCAGGCGGCCGCACGGCGGATCCAGCGGGGGTCCGGGCCGGGGGCGGCCCGGCCCACCGTGAGGAGGAGGTCGCCGACCTGGGCGCGCTGGCGGCGGCCCGGCACCGTGCGCAGGGCGAAGACGCCCGGCGGGCCGATGAGGAGGTGGTCCAGGAGTCCCAGGCCGCCCGGCAGGGGGACGTCGTGGACCACCCGCCAGTCCTCGGCCTCCAGTACGTCGAGTTCCGCTCCCACCCGCTGGAACGCCAGGAGTTGGCGCCGCATGCGGTGCCTGGTCCGGCCGCCGCCCGGCGCCCCGTAGGCCAGTTCGCCGAGCAGCGTCTCGCCCGGGCGGTTCGGGGCCAGGTCCCGGTCCGGCGCCAGGTGCAGGCGGCGCAGTTCGGCGGAGGTGGGGACGGGGGGCGGCCCGATGGTGAACTCACCGCTCAAGTACGGGCGCAGCAGGGCCAGTACGGGCTCGCGCTGCTCCTCCGACAGGACGCTGATCCGGTTGGTCTGCCGGTCGTACCAGGCCACCACCCGGCCGTCGGGCCCGTTGACGTAGAGCCGGCCGCGTCCGGGCCGACCGCTCGGAAGCACCTTGAGTCCGCGCATCCGCCTCACCCCCGCCGTCCATGTGAGCAGCAGCCGCCGCCCTCGGCAATCCCTCGGACATGTAACAGCTCCGTCGGCTCGCTGCTGCCTTCCTGTTACAAGGCCAGCGCCCTACCGCAACAGCCCGCCCCTACGTTGGTGCCGGACCTGCCCGTACCACCCGCCCCGAAGGACTCCCGTGAACACCGTCAGCCGCCGCACCATCGTTCGCGCCACCGCCGTGACCGCATGCGTCGCGGGCGTGCTGGCACTGCCCGCCGCCGCCGCGTTCGCCGACGGGCTGCCGGCCGCGTCCGCCGCCGGCGCGCAGCGGACCCTGATCAGCAGCCTCTCCCTCGCGGACGGCCGGTCGACGGCCAAGGTCTACCGCCTCGCGAAGGACGCGTACCAGGCCGAGATCCTGCGCTCCGGCGCCACCGTGGCCACGCTGACCAGCCGTGACGGGGCGACCGGCACGGGCGCGGCCGGTGAGCTGCACGCCGCGCTGCGGCCCGACGGGCGGCTCTCGTCCTGGGTCGGCGAGACCCCCGCCGCGGACGGTTCGCACACGGTGGCCGGCGACGGGTACAAGACCGCGACCCGCCGGGGCGCCGGGCAGGTCGTCCCGGCCGTCGCCGAGACCCACCGCGCCGCCGGCACCGCCGGGACGCTGCGGATCAACACCCTGGCCGACGGGCCCGGCAGCGGGGTGCTGCTGCTCGCCGCGGGAGGCGGGATCGCGGCCGTGGGCGCGGCCGGGCTGGGCTTCGCCATGCTGCGGCGCGGGCGTACGGACGGCTGACCTGCGGGAACGGCGGGCGACGGGCCCGCTCCGGGGCCGACAATCCTAAAACGGGCTTATCTCCGCATAAGGTGGTCAGGACGATGCCATCGTCCTGACCACCGCCCGTTACCGCCGGAGAGGAGAGCCCGCGCCGTGCGCATGCCTTCCCTCCGTACGGGTGCGGGCGCCGCCCTGCTCGCCCTGCTGCCCGTGCTTCCGCTGGCCACCGGGTGCGGGAACACCGGCGGGCTCGCCGCCGCGGGGCCCACCCCGACGGCGCGGGGACCCGTCCAGCTGTGGCCCGGGCGCAAGGGCGCGGAGGTGCCGCCCGCCGATCCGGGGAGCGCGCCGCCGCAGTACGTGCAGGGGCTGGCGCCGGTCGAGGACCAGGACGTGCACTCCGTCGACCCGGTGGCGCTGGTGCAGGCGGAGCTGCGGGCGCACCCGGACATCGAGGTCGGCCCGGACGGGATGCCGGCGGAGACCGCCGCCGCGATCCGGGCGTGCGGCGGGGATGGCCGGGCGCCGGGGGCGTGCCCCGTGCTGGCGCCGTACTACCGGGACCTGACGGGGAACGGCAAGGACGAGGTGGTGGTCGGGATCGAGTTCCCCGACCGGATGATGTCCGTACGGGTGTACACGGCGGACGCGGACGGCCGGCTCAACCGGATCATGGCGACGACGCAGACCGTGATCGGCGTGGAGCTGGCGGGGCGGGACGTGGTGCTGCGGGTGCCGAGCGGGAACCCGGGGTACGAGCTGATCACGGCGTGGTCGTGGGACGCGCGGCAGCGGACGATGCTGCCGGCGCGGGAGCAGATCGTACGGGTGCCGGCGGGGGCCTCCGGGGCCGCGGGAGCGCAGCCCTCGGCCGGGGCGACGGCTTCCGGCCTCCGTCCGCCGGGGCCCGCGGGGACCGCCCCGGGTGCGCCGTGAGGCGGCTGCTGCCCGCCTGGACGTCCACGCTGACCTGGAAGTCCACGTGCTTCATCGTGGTGATGTGCTGCTCGCTGGCGGCGGTGCTGGGTGTGCTCGTCCATGTCGAGGTGACCCGGCAGACCGTCGGCACGGCCCGGGAGAAGGCCCTGGGCAAGCTGCACGACGCCGCGCTCGCGTACGAGGCCGGCGAGGCGCTGCCGCCCGAGTCGGGGATCGACCCCCAGGGGCTGCCGCGGGACCTGCGGGCGCTGGCGGTGGGCGGGCAGCGCGGGACGGTCGTGGCGGAGGACCGCCAGGGGCGGCCGGTGATGTGGGCGGCCGCGCCAGCCGACGGGCGGGCGCTGGCCACGTCCGTCGACTACGCGCAGAGCGCGCGGACGATCAGGGGCCTGGACAACGCGATCATCGGTTCCTCGGTGCTGGCCATCGCGGGGACCCTGCTGATGGGCGCCTTCGCGGTGACGCGAGTGACGCGACGGCTGCACCAGACGGCGACGGTCGCCCGGCGGATCACCGGCGGGGACCTGGACGCACGGGTCGGCGACCCGCGCACGGAGGACCCCTCGCGGCATCCGGACGAGGTGTCGACGGTGGCGGGGGCGCTGGACACGATGGCGGGCACCCTGCAGCGCAAGCTGCTGAGCGAGCAGCGGTTCACGGCCGACGTGGCGCACGAACTGCGGACGCCGCTGACCGGCCTGCAGGCGGCGTCGGAGCTGCTGCCGGAGGGACGGCCGACGGAACTGGTCCGGGAGCGGGTGCGCACGATGCGGCAGCTGACCGAGGACCTGCTGGAGATCTCGCGGCTGGACTCCGGGAGCGAGCGGGTGGAGGCCGACCTGCACCAGCTGGAGCGGCTGGCGCGGCGGGTGGTGCGGGCGTCCGGCACGGACACCGAGGTGGTCGTCGTCCGGGACGCGCACGTCGAGACGGACCGGCGCCGGCTGGAGCGGGTGCTGGGCAACCTGGTCGCCAACGCCCACAAGCACGGCCGGGGGCCGGTGGTGGTGACGGTGGACGGCCCGGTGGTGTCCGTACGGGACCACGGGGACGGGTACCCGCGCTACCTGCTGGACGGGGGCCCGCAGCGGTTCCGGAGCGGCGGCCGGGGCCACGGCCTGGGCCTGACGATCGCGTCGGCCCAGGCGGAGGTGATCGGCGCCCGCCTGGACTTCCGCACGGCGACGGGCGGCGGCGCGCTGGCGGTGCTGACGCTGCCGGAGGGCTGACGCGGGCCGGAGGGCTGACGCGAGCCGGAGGGCTGACGCGGGCCGGAGTCAGGCCTGCGGCCTCGGGCGCCTGCGCCAGGGCAGGCCGGGCTTCGGCTTCTCGCCCGACGGGCGGTACTCGTACTTCCAGCCCTTCTGGAGGCCCAGCCGCTTCGTGTAGCCCGACGGGACCCGTTCGTACAGCAGGACCGTCGGCGGGCCGCCGTCGGCGTCCGGGACGGGGATCTCGTACCACTTCGGCGGGTGGCCCGTCGGGCCGAGGAGGATCGGGAGGGCCCGGCCGTCCATCGGGCCGCCCTCGAAGGGGGTCGGTTGGCTCTTCACCCCACCAGTGTCACAGGAGGTGGGCCGCCTCGGAGACCACGGGGATCACGCGTCGGGCGAGGAGGCCCGCCGGGCCGTCCGGCTGTTCCAGGGCGAGGGCCGCGCGGGCGGCGGCGGCCGTTTCGGGGTCCGTGGCGGCGGTGGCGGTCAGCAGGGCGATGAACTGGTCGACCAGCCAGTCCCGGAGGGTGGCGGCCTCCGGCTGTTTGCCCTCGTCCAGCCAGATGAGGGAGGCGGCCTCCACCGCCGTGATCCAGGTGCGGACCATCATCCGCAGCCGCGGCCCGGGGCTGGGCGCGGGGAGGTCCAGGTGGAGGAGGATCTGCCCGGCGGCCGCGCGGCGGATGCCGTCCACCGTGGCGGTGGTGCGGGAGGTCTCCACGACGCTGCCGCCCTGGAGGAGGGCGGCGAAGCCGGCGTCGTGCTCGTCGACGAAGGCCAGGTAGCGGTCGAGGACCCGGGAGAGCCGGGCGGTGAGCGGACCGGCCTGGGGTTCGGCGAAGCAGAGTTCGAGGACGTCGGCCGCCGAGCGCAGGGCCGCCTCGTACAGCTGCTGCTTGCCGCCGGGGAAGTAGCGGTAGACCAGCGGCCGCGAGACCCCGGCGGCCTCGGCGACCTCGTCGAGGGAGATCTCCTCCGGGGCCCGGTGCGCGAACAGCGACAGGGCCGCGTCGAGGAGTTGGGCTCGCCGCTCCTCGACGCTCAGTCTGCGGTAGGCGCGTACGGTCATGTCCGCAGCGTAGACGCACGGTGCGGGGCGCGGGGGGCTTACGCGAGGAGGCCGGAGCTCTTCCAGAGGCGGCGGCCGGCGCCGCGCAGGACTCCGATGTCGTCGAGGAAGTCGGTGAGCCGCTTGGCTCCGGTCTGCATGACCTCGCGGCGGTGGCCGCTGGCCTTGACCTGGGCCAGTGCCTCGCGCCGGTCGAGGCCGACGTTGTCGTAGACGGCCGGGTTCACGAAGGCCAGGGAGAAGACGCGGGCGGCCTCGCCGCAGCTGATCCGGGTGAGTTCGCGCTCCCAGCGCGGGGCGGTGAGCATCTGGCGGCGCAGTTCCTCGCGGGCGTAGCGGACGTGCCGGGCCTCCTCGATGACGTGGATGCGGGTCACGCCGCGGACGAGGGGCTGGATGCGCTCGTCCGGGAAGGTCAGGCGCTGCATCCAGTCGAGGATCTCCTCGCCGAGGAGGGTGCAGGCGAAGGAGCCGGGGGTGGTGGAGATCGTCTTCAGGATCCGGGCGAGGTTGTGGTTGGTGCGGGAGACCGGGTAGGCGGGGGCGCCGCCCGTCTGGATCATGCGGGCGAACATCATCGAGTGGCGGCACTCGTCGGCGATCTCGGTGAGCGCGTAGCGGACGTGGTTGCTGGTCAGCGACTTGTCGTAGATGTGCCGGACCAGCAGCTGCATGAGGATGATCTCGAACCAGATGCCGAGCGAGGCGAGGGCGGCGGCTTCGTGCCGGGAGAGTTCGATGCGCTGCTCCTCCCCCATCTTCCTCCACAGCGGGGTGTCGTAGAGGGAGAGCAGCTCGGGGGGCCAGTAGTACTTCCCGTCGACGGGCGGGGCCTCCCAGTCGAGTTCCCGGTCCGGGTCGAAGGAGTGCTTGGCGGAGGATTCGAGCAGGCGCTCGGCGATCTGTTCGCGGTCCTTGAGGAGGCCGAGGGCGTCCCTCAACGCGGCTCGCTCCGTCACGGTCGTCATGGCTTCGGGCCCCTCGGCAGTCGGGTTACCAGCGGTCACCCCTTATAAGACTCCTTGTCAGCAAGGCCGTCAATCCCTCGCGCACGACTTGTTGACCCCGTGTCTACCAACGTGTGACGCTGCCAACTGTCCGGTCCTGTACGGCAGTACGGCAGTACGTGAGACGAGGAGGCGTCAGTGTCGACGCACGAGCTCTACACCACGGCCCCGGGCGAGGGCGTCTGGCAGATCCCCGCCACCGGCTCGGCCCGCTTCAGCTGGGAGTACGACGAGGGCCGCGAACGCCTCCTCGCGCTCTACCAGAAGGGCAAGGACAAGCAGTGGGACGGCGCCAAGCGCATCGACTGGGACGTCGAGGTGGACCCGTACGACCCGCTGGGCACCCCCGACGAGGTGCTGACCCTGTACGGGACGCGGCACTGGGCCAAGCTCACCGAGAAGGACAAGGGCGACCTGCGCCGGCACTACGCCGCCTGGAACTTCAGCCAGTTCCTCCACGGGGAGCAGGGCGCGATGGTGTGCGCGGCGCGCATCGTGGAGTCCGTGCCGGACCTGGACGCCAAGTTCTACTCCGCCACGCAGACCATGGACGAGGCCCGGCACGCCGAGGTCTTCGGGCGCTTCCTGCACGAGAAGGTCGGGATGCTCTACCCGGTCAACGACAGCCTCCAGGGGCTGCTCGGCGACACCCTGCGCGACTCCCGCTGGGACATGCCGTACCTGGGCATGCAGGTGCTCATCGAGGGGCTGGCGCTCGCCGCGTTCGGGATGATCCGCGATACGACGGACAAGCCTCTGCCCAAGCAGATCCTCGCGTACGTGATGCAGGACGAGGCCCGGCACGTGGCCTTCGGACGGATGGCCCTGCGCGACTACTACCGGCAGCTGACGGACGCCGAGCGGCGCGAGCGCGAGGAGTTCGTCATCGAGGGCTGCTACCTGATGCGGGACCGGCTGCGCGGGGTGGAGGTGCTGGAGAACTTCGGCATCCCGCGGCGGGAGGCGGAGGAGTTCTCCGAGCAGTCCGAGTTCCTGCACCTGTTCCGCAGGCTGCTGTTCAGCCGGATCGTGCCGTGCGTGAAGGACATCGGGCTGTGGGGCGAGCGGCTGCAGAAGGCGTACCTGGACATGGGCGTGTTCGAGATGGGCGACTCCAACCTGGACCTGCTGATGGCCCAGGACGAGGAGATCGCCGAGGCCCTCGACCGCGAGCGGTTCGCGGCCGAGGAGCGGGAACGGATGGCGGAGGTGGCGGCCACCGTCGAGGAGGGCGCGGAGGCCTGAGCCGCGCAGGGCCGGGGGCGCGCAGGCCCGGGGGCGCGCAGGGCCGGGGGCGCGCAGGGCCGGGGGCGCGCAGGCCCGGGGCCGGCCGGCCGCCGCGCGGGGATGGGTCTGGGCAGGTCCGGCGCGCGCCCGCCGCCCGGGCGGCCTCACCGCCCCGGCAGTGCCGCCTCCATCACCGTGCGGGCGATCGGGGCGGCCGCGCCGTTGCCGCTGATGTCGCCGCGCACCGCCGAGGCGTCCTCGACCACGACCGCGACCGCCACCGCCGGCTGCGGCGCCCCCGGCGCCGCCGCCCAGCCGATGAACCACGCGTAGGGGGTGCCGGCGTTGCCGACGCCGTGCTGGGCGGTGCCGGTCTTGCCGCCGACCCGGGCGCCCGGGATCGCCGCGTTGCGTCCCGTGCCCTCCTCCACCACCTTCACCATCAGCTCCTGCATCCGCAGCGCCGTGGGCGGGCTCATGGCCCGGCCCAGGGCGCGGGGCGCGGAGCGGCGGACGAGGCCGCCGCCGTGCCGGGTCGTCCGGTCCACCAGATAGGGGGTCTCGATCTCCCCGCCGTTGGCGACGGCCGCCGCCACCATCGCCATCTGGAGCGGCGTGGCCTTGGTGTTGAACTGCCCGATCGAGGACAGGGCCAGCTGGTCGGGGCTCATGTCGGTGTCGAAGGTGGACCGGGACACCCACGACGGCACCCGCAGCTCCTCCTCGTTGAACCCGAACCGCTCCGCCGCCGCGACCATGCCCCGGAGCCCGACCCGCACGCCGATCCCGGCCATCACCGTGTTGCAGGACCACTGCACGGCCTCCGCCATCGAGGCGTCCTCACAGCCCGTGCCCGCGTTGGGCAGCAGGGTGTTCGTGCCCGGCAGCGGGTACGGGTCGGGGGTGCGGGTGGGGGCGTCCACGTCGGTGACCACGCCCGCGTCCAGGGCCGCGGCCGCCGTCACGATCTTGAAGGTGGAGCCCGGCGGATAGGTCTCGCGCAGCGCCCGGTTGAGCATCGGCTTGGCGGGGTCCGCGTTCAGCCGCGTCCAGGCCTCCTTGACCTTCGCCCCGGTCCCGGAGAGCAGGCCCGGGTCGTACGAGGGGCTGCTGACCAGGGCCAGGATCCGGCCGGTCGCCGGCTCCAGCGCGACCGCCGCGCCGCGCTTGCCGCCGAGCCCCGCGTACGCGGCCCGCTGCACGGAGGCGCGCAGGGTGGTCGCGGCGTCGCCGCCGTCGGGGCGGCCGCGCGAGAGGTCGTACCAGAGGGGGAAGGCGGAGAGCCCCGGGTCGGTGCCGGACAGGACGGCGTCCTCGGCGCGCTCGGCGAAGCTGGTCCCGTACGTCTGGGAGGAGAAGCCGGTGGCGGGGGCGTAGAGCGGGCCGTCGGTGTAGGTGCGTTCGAAGCGCAGCAGCTGGCCGCTGTCACGGGAGCCGGTGACGGGCCGGCCGTCGACGAGGAGGTTGCCGCGGGGCTGGGCGTAGCGCTCGACGGAGGGGCGCCGGTTGGCCGGGTTCGCTCCGTAGGCGGCGGACTCCCAGACCTGGACGCGGGCGACGTTGACCAGCAGGGCGGCGAGCAGGAGCAGGCAGAAGTACGCGCACCAGCGGATGTAGCGGATCATCCGGGCCCTCCGCTCCCGCCCCCGCGGGCGCTGTCGCTGAGCCGGACGAGCAGCGCGACGATGATCCAGTTGGTGACGACGGAGGAGCCGCCCTGGGCCAGGAAGGGCATGGCCATGCCGGTGAGCGGGATCAGCCCGGTGACGCCGCCCGCGATGACGAAGACCTGGAGCGCGACGATCGAGGCGAGCCCGGTGGCGAGGAGCCGCCCGAAGGGGTCGCGGAGCGCGAGCCCGGCGCGGAAGCCGCGGGAGACGAGGAGCCCGTAGAGCAGCAGGAGGGCGGTCAGGCCGACGAGGCCGAGCTCCTCGCCGGCGGTGGCGAGGACGAAGTCCGATTTGGCGGCGAAGCCGATGAGGAAGGACTGCCCGTGGCCGAGGCCCGCGCCGAGCAGGCCGCCGGCGGCGAAGGCGAAGAGGGACTGGGCGAGCTGGCCGGGGCCTTCGCCTCGTTCGATGGAGGCGAAAGGATTCATCCAGTCCTGGACGCGGCTGTGGACGTGCGGTTCGAGGGTTCCGACGGCGTACGCGCCCAGCCCGGCGAGGAGCAGTCCGACGGCGATCCAGCCGATCCGGCCGGTGGCGGTGAACAGCATGATCACGAAGAGGCCGAAGAAGAGGAGCGAGGTGCCGAGGTCCCGCTCCAGGACGAGCACCCCGACGCTGAGCAGCCAGATCGTGAGGATGGGCCCGAGGACCCGGCCGGGCAGCAGTCTGAGTTTCCAGAACAGCCTGCGGCCGGTGAGGGCGAGGGCGGTGCGGTTGGCGGCGAGGTAGGAGGCGAAGAAGACGGCCAGCAGGATCTTGGCGAACTCCCCCGGCTGGAAGGAGAGCCCGGAGAAGCGGATCCAGATGTGGGCGCCGTTGACGGCGGGGAAGAAGACGGGGACGAGCATCAGCGCCAGGGCGGCGGTGACGGAGAGGTAGGCGTACCGCTGGAGCACGCGGTGGTCGCGCAGCCCGAAGACGACCAGGGCGAACAGCCCCAACCCGAGCCCCGACCAGCGCAGCTGGTCCCCCGCACCGGCCTCGCCCGGGGTGGCGAGGTCGAGCCGCTCGATGAACACGAGGCCGAGGCCGTTGAGGAGCACGGCGATGGGGAGGAGCAGCGGGTCGGCGTACGGGGCCCGGATCCGCACGGCGAGGTGCGCGAGCAGCGCGGCGAGGGCGAGCCCGGCGGCGTAGTGGGAGGTGGAGGTCGGGACCCGGCCGACGAGGCCGACGTAGGCGTGGCCCAGTACGGAGATCAGGACCGCTCCGGCGAGGAGCGACAGCTCGACGCCCCGGCGCTTGGGGGCGGCGGCGGAGCAGGGGGGCGGAGCCGGTTCGGGTTCCGTCACCTTCGCCGTCAGGGCTGGCGGGGGCATACGGGAAACGTAGCAAGCCAACCGCCCCTATGTCCGGTTATGCCATAGTCTGCCGAAGAGTCGTCAGAAACGGTCGACATCGCCTCAGCGAGGAGCGGGAGCCGAGCCTTATGGGACCTGTGGAATTCATCGTCCTCGCCTTCCCGGAGGAGCAGCTCCGGGTCCCGGCGGTGGAGGCCGTGATGGGCTTGCGCAAGACCGGGGTGGTGCGCCTGATCGACGGCCTCGTGACGACGAAGACGGCCTCGGGGGAGGTCCTGGCGGCCGAGTTCGACGAGTTCGTGGAACTGCGCGGCCTGCTCGCGGGCCGGGACGTGGCCCGGCTGATCGGTCCGGAGGACGTCCGGGAGGCGGCGGAGCTGCTGGACCGGGGCAGTTGCGCGCTGCTGCTGGTGGTCGAGCACGTCTGGGCGCAGGACGCCGCCGTCGCGGTCCGCGCGGCGGGCGGGCGGATCGTGGGCTCGGTCCGGATCCCGGCGGAGCGGGTGGAGGTGGCCTGATGTTCATCCGCCCGGTGAACGTGACGGTGACGGCGGCGACCCGCCCGCCGGGCCGCCCCCTGCTGCGGGGCCTGCTGCGGCGGGCGGCGGGGGCGGCGGAGTGGAGCCAGGACGTGGACGGGGAGGGCCTGGCGGAGTCCTTCGCGGAGGACGAGGCCGAGGCCCTCACGGAGGCGGAGGCCCTGGCGGAGGCGGAGGGCCTGGCGGAGGCCGCGGGTACGGGGCTGGAGGCCCGGGCGGAGGCGGTGGACGAGGCCGACGCGATGGCCCGCCCGTCCCCCTGGCCGCCCGCCCCGCCCGGCACCCCCGCCCCGCGGGGAACGCTGGTCTCGGAGCTCACCCAACTGGCCGACCTCGCCCGCGAGGGCCTGCTGACCCCGGAGGAGTTCGCCCGCGCCAAGAGCCGGCTGCTGGAGGGGTGAGGGCTACGGCTCCCGGGGCAGTCGCTTCTGGAACCACCCCACGTCCCAGAAGGCTCCGAACTTCCGGCCGACCCCCTCGAACCGCCCCACCGGCCGGAACCCGAAACGCTCGTGGAGCCGCCGGGAGGCCTCGTTGGGCAGCGTGATCCCGGCGACGGCCAGATGCACCGTCTCCCCCTCCAGCACCTCGAACAGGGAGGCGTACAGCAGACTGCCGACCCCGCGGCCCACGTGCTCGGGCGCGAGGTACACGGTGGTCTCCACGGTGGTCGCATAGGCCGCCTTCGGCCGGAACGCGCTGCTCGTCGCGTAACCGAGCAGCCTCCCGCCCTCCTCGGCCACGAGCAGCCGGTGCGGCCCGGAGTCCGGATGGGCGTCCAGCCAGGGCCGCCGCTGCTCGACGCCGAGGGGCTCGACGTCGAAGGTGACCGGCGTCTCGACGACGTAGTGGTTGTAGATGCGGGTCAGCTCCTCGAGGTCACCCTCGACACCGGCCCGGACGGTACTCGCCTTCGCGTTCATCCGCGTGACGGTAGCCGGGGCCCGTTACGCCGCCGTTTCGCTTCCCGCCGGAGCGTGCGGCCACAGCATGTGGGGCCGCCGGATCGGTGCGCCCGGACCGGGTCCCTCGAGCCGAACCCGGCCCCCGTGAAGGGAGACCGCGGGCCCATCCGGGTGGCCGCCGCTCCCCCGCCGCCCCGTGTCGCCTCCCCCGTCCCGCCCCCGTGGCAGCATCGGCCAGCGGAGGTGATTACATGACAAACCGACTACTCGGATGCGGTATCAGCTGCCTGGCCGCCGCCCTCCTCGTCACCGCGGCTCCCCCGCCCGCCGCGCGGGCCGAGCCCGTCGGGGAGCTGCTCACCCGGCTCCAGGGGCTGTACCAGCAGGCCGAGGAGGCCACCGAGACCTACAACGCCGCCGAGGTCGCCCTCAAGGCCCGCCGGGCGGACGAGGAGAGGCTCACCACCGCCCTCGGCAAGGCCCGCTCCGCCCTCGACTCCGAGCGGGTCACCGCCGGCCGGCTCGCCCGCGAGCAGTACCAGGGGGCCCGGGGCGGCGGCCTCTCCCCGTACCTGCGGATGCTGCTCTCCGGCGACCCCCAGCAGGCCCTCGACCAGCGTCGCCTCGCCGCACGTGAGGGCGCCCGGCGGGCCGGGGTCGTCGCCCGGCTGGAGCGGGACCGGCGGCAGGCGGGCACGCTCGCCGACGCCGCCCGCAAGGCCCTCGACGCCCAGCAGGACCTCGCGGCGCGGCAGAAGGAGGCCCGGCAGGAGGTCACCGGCCGGCTCAAGGAGGTCGAGCGGCTCCTCGCCTCCCTGACCCCCGCCGAGCTCGCCGGGCTCGGTTCCCGGGAGGCCGCCGTCACCGCCGGCGCACAGCGCACCCTGCTGGACTCGGGCCGGCTGCCCGCCCGTACGACCCCGCCCACCGCCGCGGGCGACGCCGCCCTCCGCTACGCCACGGCCCAGATCGGCAAACCGTACGTGTGGGGCGCCGAGGGGCCGGCCTCGTTCGACTGCTCCGGGCTGACCTCACAGGCCTGGGAGCACGCGGGGCGGTCCATCCCCCGCACCAGCCAGGAGCAGTGGGCGCGGCTGCCCCGGATCCCGCTGGACCGGCTGCGCCCCGGGGACCTGGTGGTCTACTTCCCGAAGGCCACCCACGTGGCCCTGTACATCGGCGACGGCAAGGTCATCCAGGCCCCCCGCCCGGGCGCGAGGGTCAAGGTCTCCCCGATCGCGGCGAACCCGCTCCTGGGCGCGGTCCGCCCGGACCCGGACGGGACCCCGCTGGCCCGCTTCACCCCGCCGCCGCTGCCCGAGCCGGAGGCCGGCCGGCCGACGGAGGCGGGGGACGACGCGGGCTACGACGCGGAAGGGGAACCCGCGGCGGCCGGCTCCGCGGCCTCCGCCGCCTCCGCCACCTCGGCCAGGTAGTCCTCCGCGTCCTGCGGGTCGTAGAAGTACGCGTCGAAGTCGGCCGGGTTGTCGAAGCCGTTGGCGAATCGATCCGCCACCCGCTGGTACCGCCCGGCCGCCCCGATCAGCTCCAGCACGTGCGCCGGCGGGGCGCCCAGCATGGCGTTGGTCCACTCGGTGACGGGCTTGCCGGTGGTGAACCAGTACTTGTCGAAGGTGGCCTTCATCCAGGCCTCGTCGAACGGCCTGTCGCCGTGCATCAGGATCGACGACAGGTACGAGGCCGCGCACTTCGCGGCGGCGTTCGCGCCCTGCCCGGTGACCGGGTCGTTGGCGACGACCACGTCCCCCACGCCCAGCACCAGCCCGCCGCCGGGCAGCCGCCCGACCGGCTTGCGCACCACCGGCGCGTAGCGGCCGGCCAGGGTGGCGCCGGAGTCGGTCAGTTCGACCTTCGTGGCGCGGGCGTACTCCCACGGCACGAACTTCTCCATGAGCTCCAGCGTCAGCTCCAGGTGCTCGCCCGGGTCGTTGACCCTGCGGAAGACGTCCAGCGGACCGCCCGGGAGCCCCTCCCAGAAGAGGATGTCCGCCCGCCCCGAGGTCGTCAGCGTCGGCATGACGAACAGCTCGCCGACGCCGGGCACGAGGTTGCAGCGCACCGCGTCGGTGTCCGGGTGCTCGGGGCGCGGGGCCAGCCCGTGCACGTAGGCGACGGCCAGGGCGCGCTGGGGGGCCTCGTACGGGGAGCGCACCGCGTCCCGTCCGAACATGGAGACGAGCTCGCCCTTGCCGGCGGCGACCAGCACCAGCTCGTAGGCGCGGGAGAAGTAGTCGAGGTCGGCGACGGACGCGCCGTGGATGACCAGCTGTCCGCCCCGCTGCACGAACACGTCGAGCCAGCCGGCCATCTTCACGCGCTGGTCCACGGACTGCGCGTAGCCCTTGAGGCGGCCCAGCCAGTCGACGGCGCGGCCGCCGTCGGGGGCGGCGACGGAGACGCCGAGGCCCTGGATCCGGGGGGCCTGCCGCTCCCAGAAGTTCAGCTGGAGGTCGCGCTCGTGCCGGAGCGCGGAGTCGAACATGCACTGCGTGGACATGACCCGCCCGGTGCGGATCTCGTCCGCCGTCCGGTTGGACATGAGGGTGACCTCGTAGCCCTTCGCCTGGAGGCCGAGGGCGAGCTGGAGGCCGGACTGCCCGGCCCCCACGACAAGTATCCTGCGCATCTCACGTTCTCAATCTGAGCAGTACGGGCGGTACGAGCGGTACGGGCCGAGGGCTCGGCCGGCTACGCGGGCGCGGCGTCCAGCGCGTGGCCCACCAGGGTCAGCAGGGACTCGACGACCGTCTCCCGGCGCCGCGCGTCCATGATCACGACGGGGACGTCCGGCGGGATCGTGAGCGCCTCCCGCACGTCCTCCGGCTCGTACTCCTTCGAGCCCTCGAAGTGGTTGACGGCGACGGCGTACGGCAGCCCGCAGCTCTCGAAGTAGTCGAGGGCGGGGAAGCAGTCCCGCAGCCGGCGCGTGTCGGCGAGCACCAGGCCGCCGATGGCGCCGCGCACCAGGTCGTCCCACATGAACCAGAACCGCTCCTGGCCCGGGGTCCCGTACACGTACAGCACGAGGTCGTCGGCGAGGGTGATGCGGCCGAAGTCCATCGCGACGGTGGTCGTGTTCTTGTCCGGGGTCCCGGTCAGGTCGTCGGTGGGGACGCTGGCCTGGGTCATCACCGCCTCGGTGCGCAGCGGGGTGATCTCGGAGACGGAGGACACGAAGGTGGTCTTGCCGACCCCGAACCCGCCCGCGACCAGCACCTTGACGGCGACGGGCGCGCGCGAGCGGTCGTACTGCCACGGCTGGACGGGCTCGTCGTCCAGCAGGAGGGCGGTGCCGGGGCCGGAGCCGGCGGCGGTCCCGGCGTCGGTCACGGCTTCAGAGACGGCGAAGGCCATCGAGCACCCTTTCCAGCAGCGCGCGGTCGGGGCGGCCGGTGCCGTGCCCGGTGCCGTAGACGCGGATCCGGCCCTGGTCGGCGAGGTCGCTGACCAGGACGCGGACGACGCCGAGCGGCAGCTTCAGCAGCGCGGATATCTCGGCGATGGTCCGCATCCGCCGGCACACCTCGACGATGGCCTGCATCTCGGGCATCCGGTCGGGCGTCTTGGCCGGACCGGCGTCCAGGGTGGCGACGAACGTCTCCACCAGCAGCACCTGGGTGAAGCGGGTGCGGCCGCCCGTGAGGGAGTACGGGCGGACGCGGGCGGGGCGGCGGTCCGCTCCGCGTATCGGCAGCCGGTCGGAGGCCGGACTCCTCACGGGGTGTTCTCCATCGACTGGCGCAGCTCGCTGCGGACTTCGGGGGTCAGGACGTGGCCGGCGCGGCCGACGAACAGGGCCATGTGGTAGGCGACGACGCCCATGTCGCAGTCGGGCGTGGCGTGCACGCCCAGCAGGGAGCCGTCACTGATGGACATGACGAAGACGGAGCCGTTCTCCATCGCCACCATGGTCTGCTTGACCGAGCCGAACTCCATGAGGGCGGCCGCGCCGGTGGTGAGGCTGCCGAGTCCGGACACGATGGTGGCGAGGTCGGCCGAGGCGCCGCGGGGGCCCTTGGGCCGGTCCGCCTTCCCCGATTCCGGTGCCGCCTCGGAGGAGAGCAGCAGCAGTCCGTCGGAGGACACGACGGCCACGGAGTTGACCCCGGGCACCTCCTCCACCAGGTCGGTCAGCAGCCACTGCAGGTTGCGGGCCTGGCTGCTCAGTCCGTACGTGCTGGGCGCGGTCATGTGCGTGCCTCCTGTGCGGTGTCCCCCTGGTCGGTGTGTCCCCGCCCGTGGGCCTCCTGGGCCTCCGGGCCCCCCGGGGTCTGCCTCTGGTCCTGTGCGATCTCGGCGGCGGCGACCCGGCGCCCGTCCTGGGCGCCCTGGTAGAAGCCGCCGAGCCGGCGGCGCAGTTCGTCGGCGTCGACCCGGCGCGGCTCGGGGCGGGCCGCGGCGGGGCGTCCGGCGCCGCCGGGGGCGGCCACGGCGCGCGGGGTGCGCTTGGGGAGGCCCTTGGCGGTGACGGCCTCGGTGCCGGGCTCGGGGTGGCTGCCCTGGCGGGGGACGAAGCCGTCCTCCGCGTCGGGCGCCCGGCGGTGTCCGCCCTGGTCGGCGTCGGTCCGTTCGCGGCGCGGCAGTTCCGCCCTGCGTGCGGGGCCACCGGGCGCGGTGCCCTTGCCCGCGGCGGCGCCGGCCGGCGCGGGGTCCTCGAAGCCGGCCGGCGCCTCGGGCACGACCCGGGCGAGGAGTTCCTCGGCGGGCGACTCGGCGGCCGGGGCGGCGGCCGTGAAGACCTGGTCGGCCGGGGGCGGCGGGGCGTCCTCGAAGCCGTCGGCCGACGGGACGGCCCGGGCGGGCCGCTCGTCGTGGGCGGCCTCGGCCGTGTCCGCGTGGGCGTGGGTGTCCGTGTCCGCGGGCCGCTCGGCGAAGGCTCCGGCCCCGAAGGCCTCCGCGACCAGATCGGCGGCCGCGAAGACCTCGGAGTTGGCGCCGTCGGCCCCTATCCCGGCGGCCTCGAACGCGGCACCCTCGGCCTCGACGGCCTCGAACGCGACGGTCTCAAACTCGGCGGTCCCGGCCTCGTCAGCCTCAGACCCGGCGGTCCCGGACCCGGCGGCCTCAGACTCGACGGTCTCGGACCCGGCGGTCCCGACCTCGGCGGTCCCAGCCTCGTCAGCCTCAGACCCGGCGGCCTCAGACCCGGCGGCCTCGGACCCGGCGGTCCCGGCCTCGTCGGCCCCGGACTCCTCGGCGACGGCCGGTCCGGAAGCGGGCTCCTGCGCCGCCTCCGGCGCGTGCGCCGCTTCGGACTCCTCCGCCTCCAGGGCGGCCTGCGCGTCCTGCGTCTCCTCCGCCTCGAACGCCTCCGCCAGCGTGACCACCTTGGCGGTCTCCTCCGGGGCCGGGGCGTCCGTCACGGGCGGGCGCAGCCGGGGCGGGAGGGTGTGCTCGTTGGCCTCGGCGATCACTCCGGGCAGCTGGTACGCGGGCGCGCCCGCCGAGCCCAGGCGGTGGACCGGGGAGGCCTGCGGGGCGTCCGGCAGCAGTGCGGCCGGGATGACCACGACGGCCTCGGTGCCGCCGTGGGCGCCGGCGCGCAGCTCGGCGGTGACGCCGTGGCGCGCGGCGAGGCGGCCGGCGACGTACAGGCCGAGGCCCAGGCCGTGTTCGGCCTCGGGCTCCTCGTCGTAGGCCTCGGGGGTGGAGAGGCGGGAGTTCAGGGAGTCGAGCCGGTCCCCGGTGACGCCGATGCCCTCGTCGACGACGGACAGCACCACCTCGCCGGCGTCGGTGAGCAGGCCGGAGACCTTCACCTTGGCTTCCGGCGGCGAGAAGGTGGTGGCGTTCTCCAGGAGCTCGGCGACCACGTGCGAGATGTCGTCGGCGGCGTGCCCGGCGACCTGCGTGTAGGAGGGCAGGGTCGTCAGGTCGACGCGCTCGTAGCGCTCGATCTCGCTGACGGCGGCGCGCATGACGTCGACCAGCGGCACCGGCACGCTCTGCCCGTGGCCGTGCTCCTGTCCGGCGAGGACCAGGAGGTTCTCGTTGTGGCGGCGCATGACCGTGGCGAGGTGGTCGAGCTTGAAGAGGGTGGCGAGCCGGTCCGGGTCGCCCTCCTTGGACTCCAGCTCCTCGATGACCGCGAGCTGGCGCTCGACGAGGCCGAGGGTGCGCAGGGAGAGGGAGACGGAGGTGGTGGACATGATGCGGCGGTGCTCTTCGAGCCCGGCGCGCAGCTCCGCGAGCTGCCCCTCCAGGGACTTGCGGGTGGTGGCCAGCTCCTGCTCGCGGGCGTCGCGGCTGGTGGCGAGGGCCTCGTTGCGGCCGATGAGCCGGGTCCGGTCGGCGTCGAGTCCGGCGGCCCTGGTCTGGAGGGCGACGGTCTGTTCGCGGACGGCGTTGAGGTGGCGTACGACCTCGGCGAACTCGTCGTTGCGGCCGGTGAAGCGGACGGGTTCCTGGGCGCCCTCGGGGGTCGCGAGCCGTTCGGCGCCGCGGCGCAGGACGGACAGGGGCCGGGTGAGGGAGCGGGCGACCGCGGTGGAGAAGCCGACGACGAAGAGGAAGAGGACGCCGAGTCCGGCGACCATCAGTTCGAGCCGGGTCACGTCGTCGTCGCGCAGGGTGGCGAGGGCGGTGGCCCGCTGGCCGGCGAGGGTGGCCTCGACGGAGCGCATCCGGTCGAGGCGGGCGGTCAGCGCGCCGGCGAGGGCGGCCGGGTCGGTGGCCTTGCGTTCGGCGGCGGTCAGGGTGGGCCGCTCGGTGAGCCGCTTGAGCTGGTCCTCGGCGGTCTTGACCTCGGGGCCGGTGACGGTGGCGGCGAGGGTCTGGCGCACGTCGGGGCGCGCGGCCCGGTTGAAGTCGTCGAGGGCGGCCTGCTCGCGGACGCGGGAGCGCTGCGCGGCGGCGCTGAGCTCGTCGGCGACGGCGTTGCCCGGGGCCTGTTCGGCACGGGGGACGGCCAGCGCGGCGAGCAGCAGCCCGCGGGTGGCGGAGGCCTGGTCCACGGCCTGGCTCAGGGGGGCCATGGAGCGGGTGACGGCGAGGGCGGCGTCGGCGCGCGGCGGGGTGAGCTCGGCGAGCCGGTCGCCGGGCGCGAGGAGTTCGGTGAGGACGCCGGCGTAGGCCTGCTGGGCGGCCACGGCGGTGCCCTTGCCGTCGACGGCCTCGGCGCGGGCGGCCTTGATGTGGCCGAGGGCGCGGGCGAGGTCGGCGTCGGCCTCCGGGCGGAGTTCGGAGAGCTGCCGGTCGGTGCGCGCGGTGCGCTCGTCGACGGGGGCCTTGGCGTTGCCGGGGCGGCCCTTGGCGACGTATTCGACGACGGCGTCGCGCTCGTCGCCCACGAGGTGGACGAGGGTGAGGGCGTGCTGTGTCTGCTCGGCGAGGGTGACGAGTCGCTGGGAGTCGTCCAGTTCCCTGGTGGCGGAGACCACGGCGGGGGTGCCGGCCGCGAGGACGGTGAGTCCGGCGACTGCTACTCCGACCACCAGCCTGCTGCGGACGCGCACGCGTCGTCCTGCGTTGGCGGGTCCGTCGGCGCTGGCGGTGCCGTTCTTCCGAGACGGCTTCTTCTGCACCGGTGCTCGCAATCCTGTACGTGAGGTCGTGCTCGTCTACTCGTGTGGCCGAGGTAACGGCCGGTCAACAAGTAAACGCCCCCTGCCCCCTCGTACCGCCTCAGACCTTCGCAGTGTGTTGGGAGGAGAGCCGCACATCGCCCACCCGGCCACTCGAAGGAGTGAACATCACGGAGGAGTGGCCGACCAACTCGGGCACGGCGTGCCAGGGGCCGCCCGTGGACGGGTGGTTGAAGGTCGAGGCGGGCTTTGGCAATATGCCCGCCCACATTTACCGGCGGTACCCGTTCCGGCATTGGTACGGACCTGACCGGCACCACGGGGCCCCGGTGGGCAGAATGTCCGTATGCGCATCGACCTGGCTTCGGCCCCCGGCAGTGCCGAACGCCCCAACGAGGACTGGGTGTCGGCGTCGACACCTGCGGCGGGAGGGGGCGTTGTGGTGGTCCTGGACGGGGTCACTCCGCCCCGCGGGGACTACGGCTGCGCGCACGGAGTGCCCTGGTTCGCCACCCGTCTGGGTGGTCGATTGACCGAACTGTCCGGATCGCGGCGGGACATGCCCCTCGACCGGATCCTGGCCCGGGCCATCGGGGACACGGCCGACGCCCACCGGGGCACCTGTGACCTTTCTCACGTCCGGACGCCGCAGGCGACGGTGGTGATGGCCCGCTGGGACGAGACCTGCGTGGAGCACCTCGTCCTCTCGGACTCCGTGCTCCTGCTGCGGGCCCCCGGCGGCGCGGTCACGGCGGTGCTCGACGACCGGCTGGACCGGATCCCCCGGGAGGTGCGCGGCTCGGTGGCGGCCACGGACGCCCTGCGCAACGCCGAGGGCGGCTTCTTCACCGCCGCGGCGGACCCGTCGGTGGCGGCCCGCGCCGTCACCGGGCGCACCCCGCGCGGGCGGGTGGGGGCGCTGGCCGCGCTGACGGACGGGGCGAGCCGCTGGACGGACACCTTCGGCGAGGGTGACTGGTCGGCCTGCCTGGACGTGCTGCGGGAGGAGGGGGCGCGGGGGCTGATCGGGCGGGTGCGGGCCATCGAGTCCGACCCGCTGCGCCCGCCGGCCCGGTACAAGCGCCACGACGACGCCTCGGCGGTGTACGCGGAGCTGTGAGCCCGCGCCCCCACCCGCGGGCGGTCCTACTCCTCGCCGGAGTTCAGCTGGTTGAGCAGCCGGGCCAGCTCGGCGACCTCGCCGCGGTCCCAGTCGGCCAGCTTGCGCATGTACTGCTCGCGCCGGGCGCCGCGCACCCGCAGGAAGCGGTCCCGGCCCTCGTCCGTGAGGCCGACGAGGAAGGCCCGGCCGTCGGCCGGGTCCGGCTCCCGGGCGACCAGGCCCAGCAGCTCCAGGGCCCGCAGCTGGCGGCTCATGGTGGCCTTGCCGACGCCGAAGTAGGCGGCCAGCTCGGTGGCCCGCTGGCGGCCGGCGGCCTCCAGCCGGACGAGCAGCCCGTACGCGGCGGGCTCCAGTTCCGGGTGCAGGGCACGGGCCATCTCGCCCGAGGAGGCCCGGGCGCGCCTGAGGAAGACGGACAGCTCCCGCTCCAGCGCGAGGAACTCCTGGTCTTCACTGCCGTGCACGTGCCGCTCCCATCGGTGGTGGGGTGCGAGCCTGGCACCCCGGTACGGGTCCAGTATTTCGCAGGCGGTGCGCCGCAGGCCCGGGACCCCGCCGATGGGGGTTCCCGGGCCTGCGGCGGCGCGGCGCCGCCGGTCAGGCGGCCTTGGTGAAGGAGACCACCGCCGGGGCGAGGGCCAGCTCCAGCACCTGGCGCACATCGGTCACCGGGTGCACCTCCAGCCCCTCCAGCACCTCGGCGGGGACGTCGTCCAGGTCGGCCTCGTTGCGCTTCGGGATGATCACGGTGGTCAGCCCGGCCCGGTGCGCGGCGAGCAGCTTCTGCTTGACCCCGCCGATGGGCAGCACCCGTCCGGTCAGCGAGACCTCGCCGGTCATGGCCACGTCCGTGCGGACCTGGCGGCCGGAGAGCAGGGAGGCCAGCGCGGTGGTCATGGTGATGCCCGCGCTCGGCCCGTCCTTGGGGACGGCGCCCGCCGGGAAGTGGATGTGCACGCCCCGGTCCTTCAGGTCGGCGACGGGAAGCTCCAGCTCGGCGCCGTGCGAGCGCAGGAAGCTGAGCGCGATCTGCGCCGACTCCTTCATCACGTCGCCCAGCTGCCCGGTCAGGGTCAGCCCGGCCGCGCCCGTCTCCGGGTCGGCGAGGGAGGCCTCGACGAACAGGACGTCCCCGCCGGCGCCCGTCACGGCGAGGCCGGTGGCCACGCCCGGGACCGCCGTGCGCCGCTCCGCCGGGTCCTGGGCGGACTCCGGCACGTGGTGCGGGCGGCCGATCAGGCCGCGCAGCTCGTCGGCCCCGATGGAGAACGGGAACTCCCGCTCGCCCAGCTCGTGCTGCGAGGCGACCTTGCGCAGCAGCCGCGCGATGGACCGCTCCAGGGTGCGCACGCCCGCCTCGCGGGTGTACTCCCCGGCGAGCCTGCGCAGGGCCCCGTCCTCCAGGACCACCTCCTCGGCGGTCAGTCCGGCGCGCTCCAGCTGGCGGGGCAGCAGGTGGTCGCGGGCGATGACGACCTTCTCGTCCTCGGTGTACCCGTCGAGGCGGACCAGCTCCATCCGGTCGGCCAGGGCCTCGGGGATGGCCTCCAGCACGTTCGCCGTGGCCAGGAAGACCACGTCGCTCAGGTCGAGCTCCACCTCCAGGTAGTGGTCGCGGAAGGTGTGGTTCTGCGCCGGGTCCAGCACCTCCAGCAGGGCCGCCGCGGGGTCGCCGCGGAAGTCGGAGCCGACCTTGTCGATCTCGTCGAGGAGCACGACCGGGTTCATCGACCCGGCCTCCTTGATCGCCCGGACGATGCGGCCCGGCAGGGCGCCGACATAGGTCCGCCGGTGGCCGCGGATCTCGGCCTCGTCCCGTACGCCGCCGAGGGCGACCCGGACGAACTTGCGGCCCATGGCGTGGGCCACGCTCTCGCCGAGCGAGGTCTTGCCGACCCCGGGGGGCCCGACCAGCGCGAGCACCGCGCCGCCGCGCCGCCCGCCGATGACGCCCATGCCCCGCTCGCCGCGCCGCTTGCGCACCGCGAGGTACTCGGTGATGCGGTCCTTCACGTCGTTCAGCCCGGCGTGCTCGGCGTCGAGGACGGCCCGCGCGCCCTGGATGTCGTACCGGTCCTCGCTGCGCTCGTTCCAGGGCAGCTCCAGCACGGTGTCCAGCCAGGTGCGGATCCAGGAGCCCTCGGGGCTCTGGTCGCTGGAGCGCTCCAGCTTGTCGACCTCCTTGAGCGCGGCCTCGCGGACCTTCTCGGGCAGGTCGGCGGCCTCGACGCGGGTCCGGTAGTCGTCGGACTCCTCGCCCTCCTTCTCCCCGCCGAGCTCGCGCAGCTCCTTGCGGACGGCCTCCAGCTGGCGGCGCAGCAGGAACTCGCGCTGCTGCTTCTCGACGCCGTCCTGGACGTCCTTGGCGATGGACTCGGCCACGTCCTGTTCGGCGAGGTGGTCGCTGAGCGCCTTGACGGCGAGCCGCAGCCGGGCGACCGGATCGACGGTCTCCAGCAGTTCGACCTTCTGCGCCACGGTCAGGAACGGCGAGTACCCGGAGTTGTCGGCCAGCGCCGACACCCCCTCGATCTGCTGCACCCGGTCCACGACCTGCCAGGCGCCGCGCTTCTTGAGCCAGCTGGTGGCGAGGGCCTTGTACTCCTTGACGAGCTCGGCGACCGCCCCCGGCAGCGGGTCGGGCACCTGCTCCTCGACGGTCTCCCCCTCGACCCAGAGCGCCGCCCCGGGCCCGGTGGTGCCGGCGCCGATCCGGACGCGGCCGCGCCCGCGGATCAGCGCCCCGGGATCGCCGTCGGAGAGCCGTCCGACCTGTTCGACGGTCCCCAGCACACCGATCCCGGCGTACTTCCCGTCGACCCGCGGCACGAGCAGCACCCGGGGCTTCCCGCTGCCGCGCGCCGCCTGCGCGGCCTCGACGGCGGCGCGCACCTCGGCGTCGGACAGGTCCAGCGGGACGACCATCCCGGGCAGCACGACCTCGTCGTCGAGCGGCAGCACGGGCAGGGTGAGCGTTACGGACGTCGAAGCCATGATCTTCCCTCCGGCAGTGAAGTTGAGCTATGCCGACTCAATGCTTCTGCGCCCAGCAATGTTCCCCAACTCGCGTTCGCCGGGGGCGAACACCTCCGCGGCCCTGCCCGTAGCACCATGGGCCCATGGCGGACATACGACGGACCATCAGCTCGGGCTCCCCCCTGGAACCCCGGATCGGCTTCTCGCGCGCGGTGCGCGTCGGACGGCACGTGGCCGTCGCGGGCACGGCGCCGATCGGCGACGACGGCTCCACCGTCGGCCCGGGCGACGTGTACGCCCAGACGGTCCGCTGCCTGGACATCGCCGTACGGGCCCTGGAGGACGCGGGCGCCTCGGCGGAGCACACCGTGCGGACGCGGATCATGCTGACGGACGTCACCCGCTGGGAGGAGGCCGCGCGGGCCCACGGCGAGCGCTTCGCCGGCGTCCTCCCGGTGACCACCTTCGTCGAGGTGCCGCGCTTCATCGACCCGGCGTGGCTGGTCGAGGTGGAGCTCGACGCGGTCCTCGACGAGGACTGACGCCCCGCGAAGCCCTACGACGCCCCGACGGTGATGTCGCCCGAGCTGGTGCGGACCGTGATGGCCGACCGGGCGTCGGGGCTGTCGTTCAGGGAGATGCGCCGGGTCCCCGAGGACGTGTCGGTCGACAGCTTGTACGGGCCCTGGGGGGCCTTCAGGCCGACGTCGCCGGAGCTGGTGGTGACGGACACGGAGGACGGGGCCTTCGCGAACTCCGCCCCGACGTCCCCGGAGCTCGCCCGGAACTCGGCCTCGGCGCCCTCCAGACCGGTGGCGGTGATCCGCCCCGAGCTGGTGCGCGCCTTCACCGGGCCGGTGATCCCCTCCGCCCGGACGTCCCCGGAGGACGCGGTCAGGTCGGCCCGGGCGACCCCCTTGACCGTGATGTCGCCGCTGCTGCTCTCGACCCGCACCCGGGCCGCCGCCGGCACCTCCAGGCGGTAGTCGATCCAGCAGTCGTCCTCGCAGCCGTCACTGAAGGTCAGCACCCCGCCCGAGACCCGCTGCCCGGGCGTGGGCACGGTGTCGCCCCGGTAGTGGACGACCCGGCGGACGGCGACCCCCGGACCGGAACCCGGGACCACCTCGACGTCACCGCTGCGGACGTCGGTCAGCTCGACCGCCGTCACCGCCTCGGAGACGGTGGCGTCGGCGTCGGCGGTCTTCACGGGGCCCACCCCCGTCAGGGCGCAGCCGGACAGCAGGAGAACGGCCCCGAGGGCCGTGACGACGAAGCGGGTTGACGCGGTGTGAGGTGCCATACCCACAGCCTGCCCACCCCGGGCCCGGACCGCGCGGGTGCGGGCATCCCGATCCGGGGTGGTGCTAACCCCACCCCGGTCCGGTCCGGTCCGCCGTCCGCCGGCGTCTCAGGCCCCGGCCACGACGGGCCGCTCCGAGGGCATCCCCCACTCGCTCCACGAGCCGTCGTACACCGCCGCCTCCCCGTACCCGGCCAGGGTCGCGCCCAGGGCGAGCACGCAGGCCGTGACACCGGAACCGCAGCTGAAGTAGAGCCGCTCCCGCTCACCGGCCAACGCCGCGAAGGCCGCCCGGAGTTCCCCGGCCGGCCGCATCAGCCCCCCGGCCCCCTGGAGCTCACCGAACGGCAGGTTCAGCGCGCCCGGCATGTGCCCGCCGCGCAGCCCCGGCCGGGGCTCGGGGGCGGTACCGGCGAACCGCTCCCGGGTCCGGGCGTCGAGCACGGCGGCGGCCGGGTCCCCGAGCGCGGCGGCGACGGTCCCGGCGTCCACCAGCAGCCCGGGGCGCGGCCGGGCCGTGAAGGACCCGCGCGGCCCCTCGTACGCCGCGGGCCCCTCCTCGACGGGCAGCCCGGCGCCGCTCCAGGCGGGCAGCCCCCCGTCCAGCACGGCGGCCCGGTCGAAGCCCATGGCCCGCAGCATCCACCAGGCGCGGGCACTGGAGTAGATCCCGGCGCCGTCGTAGACGACCACGGCGTCGTCCTCGTCCACCCCCAGCCCCCGCAGCTCCTCCTGGAAGGCCGCCGCCGCCGGCATGGTGTGCGGGGCGGGGGCCGCGTGGTCGGACAGCGCCCCGTCGAGGTCGAAGGGGCGCGCCCCCGGGATCCGCCGCCCCCCGCCCCGGTGCGCCCCGACGGACGCGTCGAACACCACGACCCGGCCGAGGTGCGCGGCGAGCCAGTCGGCGCTCACGAGGGGTCCGGGTATCTGAGGGACGGTCATACGGGCCTCCGCAACGGTGATCGAACACGGTCCGCCGCCCATCCTCACCCACACCCCCCGCCCCGCCGCACGTACAGCGCCACCCTCGCCCCCCTGACCGGCGTCACCGCGCACAGGTCGAAGTCCTCCGCCAGGGCGGCGCGTTTCGCCGCCTCCGCCGGGTACGGGTCCAGGGGCTGGCCGGGCGGGTCCAGGAGGGCCAGGACCCGGGGGGACGACCGCAGCGCCCCGCGGACGCGGGCGGCGGGGAGCTCCGTTCCGTGGAGGGTGTGCGAGGCGGCCGGGGAGGCGGCCAGGGCCACGTCGCGCAATCCCCCGTACACCCGGGGCGAGGACAGCAGCCACTCCCGTCTCCTCGACGGCATGAACAGCACCGCGTCCCCGGGCCGCCCGCGTTCCCGGACCGCAGCCGCGACCGCGAGGGCGTCGTCCCTGCGGCTCTCCGGGGTGCGCAGCCACGCCGACCACACCGCGACCGGCACCAGCAGCACGCCCGCCACCAGCCACGGAACCCACCTCCGGGCCCCCGCCGCCCGTACCTCCGCCAGCCGCGCCCCCGCCAGCAGGGCGAGCCCGCCGAGGGCGTAGAGGACGTACCGGTCGACGTACCAGGGGTGCACCAGCGAGACCGCCATCAGCAGCCCGGGCGGCAGCAGCGCCAGCGGCACGGCCACCCGGGCCGCCTCCCCCCGCCCGGCCCCCCGGGCCAGCAGGGCCACGGCCCCGGCCAGCACCCCGTAAGCCACCCAGTCCTGCCAGCGGGGCCGGCCCAGCCAGCCCAGCTGCCGCTCCGCCTGTCCGGCGCTCACCACGGCCAGCGGCAGCAGTCCGGCGGCGACCGCCCCGGCCGCCCACCGCCAGCCCCGGTCCCGCCAGGCGGAGCACCCGTGCGCGAGCAGCGCGAGCGCGGCGAACTCGTGCAGCCAGCAGGCCAGCAGCAGCACCACCGCGTAGCCGGCCCACCACCGGCGCAGCATCAGGTACGCCGACCAGGCCACGGCCGCCGCGACCAGGGCGTACGAGCGCCCCTCCTGCCCGTACATCTGCACCGGCGGCAGCAGCGCGTAGACCGCCCCCGCCCCCAGCGCGGCCCGCTCCCCCGCCAGCCGGTGCGCGGTGGCCGCCACCCCGGCGGCGGCGAGGGCGGTCCCCGCCACGGACGGCAGCCGCAGCGCCCACAGCCCGCCGCCGGCGGGCCCGCCGGCCCCGCCGTCCCCCCACACCGCGAACACGGCGTGCATGAGCCCGTAGTACAGCCCGTGCACCGCGTCGACCCGCCCGAGCAGCTCCCACAGCGCGCCGGCCGGCCGGTGGGCGACCTGCCAGGTCGTGGATTCGTCGCGCCACATGGCACCCCCGCCCGGACCCCGTTCCAGCCCCCACGCGGTGAGCAGGACGACGGCCAGCAGCGGCGGGACCCAGCGCCAGGGGGCCAAGCGGTGGATGACGTCCTCCCGGGGTGCTTTCCGTAGCGGTGCGGGGCCTCCATACTCGGGGTCGGTACCGGTGACCCGCTGGAGGTTGGCGATGCGAGCGATGCGAGCGGCCGGGGCCGCGGCGGCGGTGCTGCTCGCCGCGGTGTCCCTGGCGGGGTGCGGCGGGGACGGGTCCGGGGGCGGCCCGGCGCCGGCGGGAGCGACGGCCCCCGCGACGGTGACGCCCCCCACGGCACCCCCGGCGGCCACTCCCACGCCCACCCCGCCGACGGGCACTCCGCCGGTCACCGCGCCCACGGGCACCCCGCCCACCGGCGCCGGCCCCACCGCCCCGTCCACCGAGCGCCTCCTGCGCGTCACCCGCAGCGGCGGTTTCGCGGGCCGGACGCGCACGCTCCTCGTCAACGGCGACGGTTCCTGGACCCTCCTGGGCGACCAGGACAAGGAGCTGCGCGGGGGCAGGCTGGACCCGTCGAAGCTGGAGGACCTGCGCACCGCGCTCCGTACGGCGGACTTCGCACACCTGCCCCGTAGGACGACCGCCCGTCCGCCGGTCTACGACGGGTTCACCTACTCCTTCGCACACGACGGATTCGAGGTGGCGGCCGACCAGACGGCGCTGCCGCCGGCCCTGTCCCGGGTGCTGGAGGCGCTCCCCGGATTCGACTCCGCCTGAGGAATCCGGGATGAATCTCTGATTCCGCATGAGTCGGAGTCCTGTCCGAACCCTCCATGGCCGCAGGCCGGTGCCTCCTCTACGCTGCACCCCAGCCATCACGCGGATCACCAGGGGCGGGACATGGAACAGACACACAGCACCCACAACGGCGCCGCGGCCACCCCAGGTGCCCAGCGGCGCGTGCTGGTGGTCGAGGACGACCGCACCATCGCCGACGCCATCTCGGCGCGGCTGCGCGCGGAGGGCTTCCAGGTGCAGACGGCCTACGACGGGCCGGCCGCCGTGGCGGCCGCCGAGAGCTGGGTGCCCGAGCTGCTGGTGCTGGACGTCATGCTGCCCGGCTTCGACGGGCTGGAGGTGTGCCGCCGGGTGCAGGCCCAGCGGCCGGTGCCGGTGCTGATGCTGACCGCCCGGGACGACGAGACCGACATGCTGGTCGGACTCGGGGTCGGGGCGGACGACTACATGACGAAGCCGTTCTCCATGCGCGAGCTGGCGGCACGGGTCCACGTGCTGCTGCGCCGGGTGGAGCGGGCCACGCAGGCCGCGACCGCCCCGCGCGGGGCGACCCTGCGGCTGGGGGACCTGGAGATCGACCACGCGCAGCGCCGGGTCCGCGTCCAGGCCGAGGACGTGCACCTGACGCCGACCGAGTTCGACCTGCTGGTGTGCCTGGCGGGGACCCCGCGGGCGGTGCTGTCGCGGGAGCAGCTGCTGGCGGAGGTGTGGGACTGGGCCGACGCTTCGGGCACCCGTACGGTCGACAGCCACATCAAGGCCCTTCGGCGGAAGATCGGCGCGGAGCGGATCCGTACCGTCCACGGCGTCGGGTACGCCCTGGAGACCCCGGCGCAGGCGTGAGCGGCGGGCGCCCCGAGGGCGGGCTGCGGCCGTTCTCGCCGTTCTCGATCAAGACGAAGCTGGGCACGCTCGTCGTGGTCTCGGTGTTCATCACCACCGGCCTGCTGATGGTGGCGCTGCGCACGGACACGGAGCTGCGGTTCATCACGGTCTTCTCGGTGATCGCCTCGATGCTGATCACCCAGATCGTGGCGCACGGCCTGGCGGCGCCGCTGGACGAGATGACGACGGTCGCCCGGGCCATCTCGCACGGGGACTACACCCGCCGGGTGAGCGGGGCCGGGCGCCGGGACGAGCTGGGCGATCTGGCCTCGACGATCAACCGGATGGCCGACGATCTGGAGGCCGAGGACAGGCACCGTCGAGAGCTGGTCGCGAACGTCTCGCATGAGCTCCGGACTCCGATCGCGGCGTTGCGGGCGGTACTGGAGAACGTGGTCGACGGGGTCTCGGAGGCCGATCCGGAGACCATGCGGACGATGCTGAAGCAGGCGGAGCGGCTCGGCCGGCTGGTGGACACGCTGCTCGACCTGTCGCGGGTGGACAACGGTGTCGTACCGCTGAAGGCGCGCCGCTTCGAGGTATGGCCGTACCTGTCGGGGGTGCTGAAGGAGTCGGGGCTGGCAGCCGCCGGGCGGCCGGGGCTGGCTTCCGGTTCAGGCGGGCACACCCGTAACGACGTGCACCTCCACCTGGATGTGCACCCTCCGGAACTGACCGCGTACGCGGACGCGGAGCGCTTGCACCAGGTGGTGGCCAATCTGATCGACAACGCGGTGAAGCACAGTCCGGCACACGGCCGGGTCACCGTCCGGGCCCGATCGGGCGACACGCCCGGGAGCCTGGCGCTGGAGGTCGTGGACGAGGGTCCCGGGATCCCGGAGGCGGAGCGGCACCGGGTCTTCGAGCGGTTCAACCGGGGGGCCGCCGGCGGCGGCGACGGGGGCACGGGGCTGGGGCTGGCGATCGCCCGCTGGGCCGTCGGCCTGCACGGAGGCGAGATCCGCGTGGCCGAATCGTCACGTGGTTGCCGAATCCTCGTCACCCTTCCGGGCAGCTCTCCGGCACTGTCTTGACGTAGGGTTCGAGTGGGAAGGACATGATCTCGGCCACACGTGCCCGGGGTCGGCAAGGGTGCGAGGCCACGGGGGTCGCAACCTGGCTGCCCCCTACCCGAACCACGCTTGTTTCCCGCCATTCCACGCGATGAAACCCGCCGTTCGGTGTGACCTGCGTGACGGAAGTCCCGCCCGGCCTGCATTGCACCGCCCGGGAGGCGTAGCCTTTATTCCCGCTGTCCATACCTTGTGAAGCGGAAGAGGGCGGTTGCCGCCGTGTCGCCACAGTCCCCCAGTAACCCGAGCACCACGACCGACGCAGCAGAGGGCGGGAAGAACCCCGCCTCAGGCTTCGGCGCGAATGAGTGGCTCGTCGACGAGATCTATCAGCAGTACCTCCAGGACCCGAACTCGGTCGACCGGGCCTGGTGGGACTTCTTCGCCGACTACAAGCCGGGGGGCGCTGCCGCTCCGGTGAAGTCGGACGGTCCCGGTCCCGAGAAGTCCTCGACGACGGATGGCGCCTCCGCACAGGCCGCCACCGCCCCGGTCGGGATCCCGCAGGCCGCCGACGCCGCCACGGGGGCGGCGCCCGCCGCGCCCTCCGCCGCGACCACGCCCGTGTCAGCTCCTTCCCCTGCTCCTGCCACCCCCTCTGGTGCCCCTGCTGTGACTGTCACCTCCCAGGCCCCGGCCGCCGCACCGGCCGCGCCCGCCCCTCAGGCCCCGGCCGCCGCCACCACCCCGGCTCAGAAGGCCGCGCCCGCCACCGAGGCCCCCCAGGGCCCCGAGCTGGTGACGCTCCGCGGCCCCGCGGCCGCCGTGGCCAAGAACATGAACGCCTCCCTCGACGTCCCGACGGCCACGTCCGTCCGCGCCGTCCCGGTGAAGCTGCTGTTCGACAACCGCATCGTCATCAACAACCACCTCAAGCGCGCCCGCGGTGGGAAGATCTCCTTCACCCACCTCATCGGCTACGCGATGGTGCAGGCCATCAAGGCCATGCCGTCCATGAACCACTCCTTCGCGGAGAAGGACGGCAAGCCGACCCTGGTCAAGCCGGAGCACGTGAACTTCGGCCTCGCGATCGACCTGGTCAAGCCGAACGGCGACCGCCAGCTCGTCGTCGCCGGCATCAAGAAGGCCGAGACCCTGAACTTCTTCGAGTTCTGGCAGGCCTACGAGGACATCGTCCGCCGCGCCCGCGTCGGCAAGCTGACGATGGACGACTTCACCGGCGTCACGGTCTCCCTGACCAACCCCGGCGGCCTGGGCACCGTCCACTCGGTGCCCCGCCTGATGCCCGGACAGTCGGTCATCATGGGCGTCGGCTCCATGGACTACCCCGCCGAGTTCCAGGGCACCTCGCAGGACACCCTGAACAAGCTGGGCATCTCCAAGGTCATGACCCTGACCTCGACCTACGACCACCGGGTCATCCAGGGCGCGGCCTCCGGCGAGTTCCTGCGCATCGTCGCGAACTTCCTCCTCGGCGAGGGCGAGTTCTACGACAACGTCTTCGAGTCGCTGCGGATCCCGTACGAGCCGGTCCGCTGGATGCGCGACATCGACGCCTCGCACGACGACGACGTCACGAAGGCCGCCCGCGTCTTCGAGCTGATCCACTCCTACCGGGTCCGCGGCCACGTCATGGCCGACACCGACCCGCTGGAGTACAAGCAGCGCAAGCACCCCGACCTCGACATCACCGAGCACGGCCTCACCCTGTGGGACCTGGAGCGCGAGTTCGCGGTCGGCGGGTTCGCCGGCAAGTCGATGATGAAGCTGCGCGACATCCTCGGCGTGCTGCGCGACTCGTACTGCCGCACCACCGGCGTCGAGTTCATGCACATCCAGGACCCGAAGCAGCGCCGCTGGATCCAGGACCGCATCGAGCGCGCGCACTCCAAGCCGGAGCGCGAGGAGCAGCTGCGGATCCTGCGCCGCCTGAACGCGGCGGAGGCCTTCGAGACCTTCCTGCAGACGAAGTACGTCGGCCAGAAGCGCTTCTCGCTGGAGGGCGGCGAGTCGGTCATCCCGCTGCTCGACGCGGTCATCGACTCCGCGGCCGAGGCCCGCCTCGACGAGGTCGCGATCGGCATGGCCCACCGCGGCCGCCTGAACGTCCTCGCCAACATCGTCGGCAAGTCGTACGCGCAGATCTTCCGCGAGTTCGAGGGCAACCTCGACCCGAAGTCGATGCACGGCTCCGGCGACGTCAAGTACCACCTGGGCGCCGAGGGCACCTTCACGGGCCTCGACGGCGAGCAGATCAAGGTCTCCCTGGTCGCCAACCCCTCGCACCTGGAGGCCGTCGACCCGGTCCTCGAAGGTGTCGTCCGCGCCAAGCAGGACGTCATCGGCAAGGCCGGCACGGACTTCACCGTCCTGCCCGTCGCCCTGCACGGCGACGCCGCGTTCGCGGGCCAGGGCGTGGTCGCCGAGACGCTGAACATGTCGCAGCTGCGCGGCTACCGCACCGGCGGCACCGTCCACGTCGTGATCAACAACCAGGTCGGCTTCACCGCCGCCCCGGAGTCCTCGCGTTCGTCGATGTACGCGACCGACGTGGCCCGCATGATCGAGGCGCCGATCTTCCACGTGAACGGCGACGACCCGGAGGCCGTGGTCCGCGTCGCGCGGCTCGCCTTCGAGTTCCGTCAGGCGTTCAACAAGGACGTCGTGATCGACCTCATCTGCTACCGCCGCCGCGGTCACAACGAGTCGGACAACCCGGCGTTCACGCAGCCGCTGATGTACGACCTGATCGACAAGAAGCGCTCGGTGCGCAAGCTGTACACCGAGTCCCTCATCGGTCGCGGCGACATCACGCTGGAAGAGGCCGAGCAGGCGCTCCAGGACTTCCAGGGCCAGCTGGAGAAGGTCTTCGCGGAGGTCCGCGAGGCCGCCACGCAGCCCGCGGTCGCCGCGCCGGCCCAGGCCCCGCAGGCCGAGTTCCCGGTCGCCGTGAACACGGCGGTCTCCCCGGAGGTCGTCAAGCGGATCGCCGAGTCCCAGGTCAACATCCCCGAGGGCCACACGGTCCACCCGCGTCTGCTGCCGCAGCTGCAGCGCCGCGCGGCGATGATCGACGACGGCACCATCGACTGGGGCATGGGCGAGACCCTGGCCTTCGGTTCGCTGCTGATGGAGGGCACCCCGGTCCGCCTGTCGGGCCAGGACTCCCGCCGCGGCACCTTCGGCCAGCGCCACGCGGTCCTGATCGACCGGGAGACCGGCAACGACTACACGCCGCTGCAGTACCTCTCGGACGACCAGGCCCGCTACAACGTCTACGACTCGCTGCTCTCCGAGTACGCGGCCATGGGCTTCGAGTACGGCTACTCGCTGGCCCGCCCGGACGCGCTGGTGCTGTGGGAGGCCCAGTTCGGTGACTTCGTCAACGGCGCGCAGACCGTCGTCGACGAGTTCATCTCCTCGGCCGAGCAGAAGTGGGGCCAGACCTCCGGCGTCACGCTGCTGCTGCCGCACGGCTACGAGGGCCAGGGCCCGGACCACTCGTCCGCCCGCCCGGAGCGCTTCCTCCAGCTCTGCGCGCAGAACAACATGACGGTCGCGATGCCGACCCTGCCGTCGAACTACTTCCACCTGCTGCGCTGGCAGGTCCACAACCCGCACCACAAGCCGCTGGTCGTCTTCACCCCGAAGTCGATGCTGCGTCTGAAGGCCGCGGCGTCGAAGGCGGAGGAGTTCACGAACGGTTCGTTCCGTCCGGTCATCGGGGACGCCACGGTCGACCCGAACGCCGTCCGCAAGGTCGTCTTCTGCGCGGGCAAGGTCTACTACGACCTGGAGGCCGAGCGGGAGAAGCGCGGTATCACCGACACCGCGATCATCCGCATCGAGCGGCTGTACCCGCTGGCGGGTGCCGAGATCCAGGCGGAGATCGCCAAGTTCCCGAACGCTGCCAAGTACATCTGGGCGCAGGAGGAGCCGGCGAACCAGGGCGCGTGGCCGTTCATCGCGCTGAACCTGATCGACCACCTCGACCTGGCGGTCGGCGCGGACGTCCCGGCGGGCGAGCGCCTGCGGCGCATCTCGCGCCCGCACGGCTCGTCCCCGGCGGTGGGTTCCGCGAAGCGCCACCAGGCGGAGCAGCAGCTGCTGCTGAACGAGGTCTTCGAGGCGTAGTCGCCGACGCGACCCGCACGAAGAAGGAAGGCCCGGCCCCCACTCGGTGGGGGCCGGGCCTTCCGGCTGTTACGGCTGTGGTTCGAAGTCCCAGTACGGCCTCGTCTGCTGGCGGGCCGCGACCGTGTGGACGTGTTGGGGGCCCAGGGTGCGGGTGAGGGCCTTGAGGGCGGCGTCCTCGTGTTTGGCGGCCTCCGTGTCCTCCCGGACGGAGCGGAGGTCGGCGGCGAGGGCGATCTGGGCGCTGAGGGTCATCGGGTGGTCGGGGCCGAGGACCTGTTCGGTGGTGCGCAGGGTTTCGCGGCCGAGGTCGAGGGCGGACTCCAGGCGGCCGGTGATGTTGCGGTGGCCGGTGGCGTTGAGGGCGCAGCCCAGGGTCCAGGGGTGGCGCTCGCCGAGGGCTCCGCGCATGCCGACGAGGGCCTGTTCGGCGAGGTTCAGGGCCTCGGCGCGTTCGCCCTGGGCGCGCAGGACCAGGCCGAGGTTGCCGACCGTGCCGATGCTGTAGGGGTGGGCGAGGCCCAGCTGGGACTGGTAGCCGCGGACGACCTCCTCGGAGATCCGGCGGGCCTCCTCGATGTCCCCGTACTCGCGCAGGTAGGTGGCGTAGTCGGAGGCGACCATCAGGGTCCAGGGGAACTCGGCGCCGAAGACCCGGGTCGAGCGTTCGAGGACGCTGCGCAGGCGGGCGCCGGCGCCGGGGATGTCGCCGGTGCGGCGCAGGCACTGGCCGAGGTTGTGTTCGGCGCGCAGGGTCTGGGGGTGGTTGGTGCCGAGGACCTGGACGTGCAGTTTGAGGCCCTGTTCCTGGCGGGCGAGGGCTTCGCGGTAGCGGCCCATCAGGCGCAGTCCCATGGCGCAGCCGATGCCGGAGGAGAGGGTGGCGATGTGGCGTACGCGCAGGACGCGTTCGCGACGGCGCAGGGTGTCGAGGTCGGTGTCGTAGGCCTCCTGGTAGCGGCCGAGCAGGCGCAGGGCGACGGCGACGTTGTTCTGGGCGTTGAGGGTGGTGGAGTCGTCCTCGCCGAGGAGTTCGCGGTAGCTGGCGAAGGCGTGTTCCAGCAGTTCGCGGGCCTGGTCGAACTTGGCGGTGCTGAGGAGGACCCCGGCGTAGGTGCTGGTGGCGCGGAGGGTCTCCAGGTCGCGGGCGCCGCGTTCGGCGGTGAGCCGGTCGGCGACCTGGCGGGCGAGGGTCTCGGCGCGGCGGAACTGGCCGAGCATGCGCAGGGCGCCGCCGTAGTGGTAGCTGAGCTCGCGGACCTGGTCGTGGTCGTCGCCGAGCATGGCCCGCCAGACGCCGTCGGTCCGTTCTGACAGGCGCAGGCAGGTGCGGTACTCGCCGGCGAGGATCAGGAAGCGCAGGCAGTGCAGCAGGAAGCTCTGGATGCGGGGGTTGCTGCTGGTCAGGACTCCGGCGGGTTCCAGGTGCGGGATGAGTTCGGCGTAGCGGGGCCAGAGCCGGGAGTCGGTGGGGCGGCCGGGGTCGGCGGCGGCGAGGACCTGGCGGACGGCGCGGGAGAGCTGGTCGGCCTCGTCCTCGGCGAGGTTCTCGCGGACGATGTTGTGGACCATGCGGTGCAGCTGGACGGTCTCCAGGCCGCCGCCCTCCTCGACGGACAGGTCGGAGTACTCCAGGCGGACGACGGAGAACTGGACGAGTTTGTTGAGGGCGGCGTTCCAGCGGATCTGGTCGTTGACGATGCCGGCGAGGTCCTCGGGGACGTCCTCGGCGGGGAACTCGCGCAGCAGCCGCAGCGGGACGCGGCCGGGAGCGAAGAAGACGAACAGCCGCAGCAGGGCGAGGGCGTCGGGGAAGTTCTCCCGGACGTTGTTGAGGAGTATCGCCAGGGCGGTCGGGAAGGGCAGCGGGTAGTCGTCGGAGAGGGTGACGGCCTCGTGGGAGTCGAGCCGGCGCTGGAGCAGGGCGAGGTACTCGCCGACGCCGAGGGGGGAGTCGGCGAGCCAGCCGGCGGTCTGGTCGAGGGCGAGGGGGTAGTCCTCCAGGGCGTCGGCGAGCTGGTCGGCCTCCTCTCCGGTGAGGCGGCGGGCCCGGCGGCGGATGAAGGTGACGGACTCGGGGCGGGCGTAGAGGGGGACTTCGACGAGGCTGGTGTGCCGGGCGGCCCACTCGCGGTTGCGGGAGGTGATGATGACGTCGCCGGCGCCGGAGGGCAGCAGGTCGGTGAGGTCGTCGGGGTTGTCGCAGCCGTCGAAGACCATCAGCCAGCGGTGGTAGGGGGAGCCGCGGCGCAGGGCCTCCAGTACGGCCCGGATCTGTTCGCCGTAGCTGCCGGCGCCGCGCGGCAGGCCGAGTTCGGGGGCGAGGTCGGCGAGGCGTTCGCGGAGGGTGGGGCGGTCCTCGGCGGGGACCCACCAGACGACGTCGTACTCGGAGGCGAAGCGGTAGGCGTACTCGGTGGCGACCTGGGTCTTGCCCACCCCGGACAGGCCGAGGAGGGTGACGGTGGAGGCGCCGGGCGGGGCTTCGGTGAGGGCGGCGCGCAGCCGGCCGATGACGTCGTTGCGGCCGGTGAAGCGGGGGTTGCGGCGGGGGACGCGGCCCCAGATCTCGGGCGGGTCGTTGGGGAAGCGGGGGCCGCGGCGGCCGCTCTCGGTGCCGATCCGGTCGGTGGGCAGGTCGAGGCGGCGCAGGACGCGGTACTCGGCCTCGTAGGCGTCCAGGCCCCACAGGTCGGTCTTCTCCAGGGCGGCGACGGCGCTGGGCAGCGGGGCGTCGGTGAGGCAGACGGCGGCGAACCGGTCGGGGTGGGCCTCGGTGACGGTGCGCAGCGCGGTGTTCCACTCCTCGTCCGTGTGGGTGCCGGCGGAGAAGTAGCGTTCGCTGAGGATGACGAGGACCGTGCCGCCCGCGCGGGCGAGGTCGTCGAGGGCCTCGGTGATGCCGGGGCCGGTCTGCGGGTCCCAGCGCTGGAGGGCGACGCGGTGGCCGTGCTCCTCCAGGCGGTGGGCGATCCACGCCGCCCAGGGGCGGTTGAAGCCCGCGAAGCTGATGACGAAGCGCTGGGGCTGGGCGGCTCCGTCGCGGTCGTGGCGCGTACCGGTACCGGTCATGCGGCCGTCTCCCTGGGGTGTCCGGGCGGTGGACGGGGTGCGGGCGGTGCGGGGCGCTGCCGCCGCCGGGGGTGCCGTGGCGGCAGGACCAGGTGCGAGGGGCGGGCTTGAAAGGTACCGCAGCGGACGGCCCGTCAGGCCCCCGTGGACTCCGCGAGTTCGGGGTGTGCCGCGCACCAGGCGCGCCGTTCGCGTTCGAGGGCGCGGCGGGCGGTGGTGTGCTGGTCGCCGGGCGGCGGCAGCTCGTCCATGGCCCGTTCGGCCCCGGCCATGCCGTCGACGAACGCCCGTCCGGTGGCGGTCAGCCGGGGGTGGGCGCGCAGGACGGGCAGGACGGCGGCGACCTGGGCGCGGACGCGGGCGTGCCGGGCCCAGGCGCCGCGGGCCCCGTAGAGGGCGGCGCGCTGCCAGTATCCGGCCAGGGCCAGATGGGCGTACGTGCCGTGCAGCAGCCCTTCGAGGGGGCGCGGGTCGGCGCGCCAGGGGGCCCAGTGGCGGGGGGTGCGGTCGGCGGTGTGGAGGGTGAGGACGTCGGTGAGGGCGGCCAGTTTGCCGTGCTGCACCTCGTGGACGAGGGTCGCCGCGAGGGCGGGCGGGGACTGGCTGCGGGCGAGGACGGCCCCGGCGGCGGCGGGGAGGGTGGCGCCGCTGGAGCGGGAGCCGCCGCCGAGGGGGACGACGCAGCGCAGCAGGCGGCCGGCCTCGTCGGCGCGGGCCGAGTCGTAGCGGTCCAGGAGGGTGAGGGCGCCGGTCCACTGGGTGTCCCAGCGTTTGTGCCCCTTGGGGGTGAGCCGGCGGGCGGGGCGGGCGGGGGCGGGGTGCGCGGCGGCGGGGGCCCGGTAGGGGTCGAGGTCGTCGAGGGAGGTGCGGCCGCCGGGCAGGGGGTGCAGGGGGAGGGCGTCTCCGGAGTCCCAGGAGCGTTCGGTCAGGGCGAGCGGGCCGGGCCGCTCGGGGAGCAGCAGGCCGAGGGTGGGCAGGGCGAGGCGGCCGTGGGCGGGGCGCAGGGTGGTCTTGAAGCCGATGCCGGCGCGCAGCGCGGCGGCGACGGCGAGGGCCCCGAGGTGTCCCAGGTCGGGGGCGGGTCCGTGCGGGGCGTGGAGCCGGCGCAGGGTCTCCTCGGCCCACACCCCGGTGGAGGGGTAGTGCAGGACGTCCCGTACGGCGTGGGGGTCCTGGCCCTCGGCCTCCTCCAGGAGCCCCCACCACTCCCCCGCCTCGGGCCCGGGGGCGGCGTCGAGCACGGCCCGCAGCAGGAGCAGCCGCTTGGAGCGGCGGACGTCCCCGACGAGGCGGAGACCTTCGGGCGAGGGCTCGGTGGTGGCGAGGGCGCGCAGGACGCGGGGGCCGACGGAGAACCGGGGGAGGGCGTCGGGGGGACCGGCGGGGCGCCCGGCTCCGGGGTCCGGGCTGACGGGGTCCGGGCTGACGGGGTGCGGGGGTTCGGGGTCCGGGGGGCGGGTCATGAGGCGGCCCGCCGGGTCGTGGCGGCCGTGTGGACCGCGCGGGCGATGTGGCGGATCAGGGCCTGGAGGTCCGCACAGTACACGGAGGGCTGGCGGAAGCCCTCGCCCTCGCGGTAGCGGTGGGGGTAGTGGCCGCCGCCGCAGACCTCCACCAGCTCGCAGGAGCGGCAGCCGGCGGCGAGGGCCTCGCGGCCGAGCTGGCGGGCGGCGAAGCCGGGGTGGTCGAGGAGGTCGTCGAAGCTGTGGGTGTCGAGGGTCATGCCGGTCGCCGCGGCCCCTTCGTAGGCGGACTTCAGGGAGTCGGCCTGCTCGATGCTGCCGTCGGTCTCCACCACTGCGGTGGCGGCGGGCGCCAGGCCGAGGCTCTCGGTGGCGGCGGGGAGGCCCAGCAGCAGGGCGATGACCTCCTCGAAGATCCGTATCCGGGTGCGCCGCGTCCCGTCCTGCCACCAGCGTTCGAAGACGGCGATCAGCCAGTCGGCGTACGGGGTCGCGGTGGCGGGCCCGGTGCGGCCGGGGGGCGGGGTGCTCCAGTTGGCCAGGGGCAGCAGCAGGCCGATGGCGGGCGGGTCGAAGGCGAGCAGCGACTCGTACGTCTCCACCGGGTCCTGTCCGACGTCGGCCACGCAGAGCACTCCGGCGTAGCCGGCCGGGTGCCGGGCGAGCAGCCGCAGGCCGTGGGCGGCGGCGCCGAAGCCGGGCCGGCCCGCGTGGTCCACGCGGCGGGTGTTGTGGGCGGGGAGCCCGCCGTCGAGGCTGACGCCGATGCGGATCCCGGCGGCGGTGAGGGCGGCGATCCGGCCCCGGGTGAGCAGGGTCGCGTTGGTCTGCACGCTCGCGGTGACCCGGGTGCGGGGCGAGCGCCGGGCCAGTGCGGCGCGTACCGCCTCGACGGGGGCGGCCAGTTCGGCGGGGGCCGCGAGGAGGGGTTCGCCGCCGTGCAGGACGAGGTCCACGCGGGGCAGTTCGTGCGCGGCGGCGTGCTCGGCGATGCGTTCGGCGGCACGCAGGGCGGTGGCGGGGGTCATGGCCGCGGGGCGGGTGCGCCAGCTCTGGTCGGCCATCTCGTAGACGTAGCAGTAGGTGCAGGCGAGGTTGCAGCGGCTGTGGGTCTTGAGCACGAACTGCCGTACGGGGTGGGCCCGGTGGCCGGCGGCGCGCAGGGTGGGGACGTCGAGCCGGGCGTAGGGCCAGGGCGCGTGGCGGGCGTGGCGGGCCCGGTCGGCGAGGGCGGCGGGGGTCCGGTGGGCGGGCAGCGCGGGGCCTCCCGTGATCGCTCGGCTCGTCACCCGTACCTCCTCCCCCGGCCACCGCCGGGGGGTTCCGGCCCCCGGGACGGTCCATCCCTGCCCTCCGCGGGGGTCCGGCTAACGGCGGAAAGTGGTCAACTCCGGGCGGTACGGACCACCGTGGCGGGCGGGGCGGCGGGGGCGCGGTCAGGCGACTCCCGAGTCGAAGGCGTTGAGGATCTCGGCCGGGTGGGTCACCCGTTCGACGAGCCCCTCGATCACCTCGGCGAGCACCGGGTGGGCGATCCCGCGCAGGGCGGTCAGGTCGAGCCCGGAGAGGTCGGGGAGCTGCCCGGGGCAGGGGCGGGGGTCGGGGGGCGCGGCCACTTCCTGACGTCCGGTCACCATGGGCTGCCCGTCCCCCTGTCGCACCGTGGAATGTGGATTGCGGTGGAATGCCGTGGTCCACTGCCCTTTCCCGCGGTCCGGCGGGGGGAAACGGCTCATCCGCCGCTCTCCAGGGCGTGGATCCGCGCACGGACGGCCGCGGCCCGCTCCCCGTCCGGCCGGCCCTGGCGCTGCCACAGCTCCAGGGCGGCCCGGTAGGCGTCCAGGGCCGCGCGGGGGCGGGCCAGGCGTTCCAGGACCCCGCCGCGCAGCTCCTGGACCCGGGCGGCGATCCGGAGGGCGGCGCCGGTGTCCTCGGGGTCGGCGGGGCCGGGCTCCAGGGCGGCGCGCCAGGCCCGCCGGTAGGAGTCCGCGGCCCGGTCGAGGCGGTCGGCGGTGTGGGTGTGGGCGTGGATCTCCTGCTGCACGTCCCCGTGGTCGCGCCAGGCGCGGGCCCGTTCCAGGGGGCCGTGGCTCTGCCGAACGGCCAGCTCCAGCAGGTACTCGGCCTCCCGAAGGTCGACGAGGTCCCCCTCGTAGGTGTGCCGCAGCCGCAGCCCGGAGGCCAGCCGGCGCAGCCGGTACGCGGCCCCGGGGTCGGACTGGGCCACCGCCGAGCGGCTCTCGCGCAGCACCCGTACGGCGGTGGAGGCGAAGCGGCGGCCGTCGGCGGCGCGGGCCCGCTCCAGGAGGGCGTCGCCCCATTCGGGCAGCAGTCCCGCGTAGGCCTCCCCGTCGCGGGGGATCAGCCGCCGGGCCCGCGCGTACGCCTCGGCCGCCTCCTCCAGGGCCGCCGGGTCCGCGTCCCGGTCGTACCGGGCCCGGTGCACGCGGGCCAGGCACTGGAGCGCGGCGAGCCGCAGCTCGGGCTCGCCGACCCCTTCGTCGAGCGCCCGCAGCAGCTGTGCCCGCGCCTCCTCCAGCCGCGCGGGCAGGTACCGCAGCGCCCCGGCCAGCTCCACCCGCACCCGGGCGGTCCGCCGCGCCCGCCCGGCGCCACCACCCGGCCCGGCCCGGCCCCGGCCGGCCACCCCGACCCCGCCCGCCGTGCGCTCGCGCCCCCCGGCGGCGCCACCCGGGGCGCCCCCCCCCCCGCGCGGGGCACCCGCGGGCCCCGC